>DUJJ01000004.1:2107-9392 GCA_013329865.1 Candidatus Poseidoniaceae archaeon | reverse complement strand
TGTTCCTTATTTTCATCTTGCCACGTTCTAGGATGAAGAAGAATAACCACGGTAAGTAACTCTAATCTGCCAAACCACATCAAGATTGAAGTGAATATCAGCACACCAGAGTTCAATGGAGACCAAGTACTACTAGGACCATATGCTCCCAATGCCGGGCCTGTATTACCTAGAGATGATGCAGTAATACCGATGATGCTCTGAAACGATTCATCGAGCATAAGAATTGCTAACAGTATGCTAGAAATACCAAACAGTCCGATCCAAACGAATAACATACCAACGATTTTGTCAATCTGCTGTGCTTCAACAACTTCCCCATTCATTCTAATTTGTTTTATTTTCCTAGGTTGAGCAATTCTTACAAGTTCTCGCATGGCAACCTTGAATGCCAATATTATTCTCATCAATTTTAATCCACCACTGGTAGACCCAGCACATGCGCCAACGATCATCAAAATCATTAACACAAATTGGGTTAATACTGGCCAAGTCATGTAATCTTGAGTGGTGTAACCAGTAGACGTTCCTATTGATATAGCATGGAACAAACTCTGTCTGAATGAGTCTCCAAGAGAAACATTTGTGGAGATTAGTGCTACCATCATGAATGAAACAGCAGTAAAAATGTATACTAAATAAGTTCTAAATTCTTCATCGGCATAAGCCTTGATGAACTCTCTACCGATTAGGAACCATATCAGAGTGAAATTAATACCGCCAATGAACATAAACGCAATAATTATTATCTCGACTTTTATTGAATCATAGTATCCAATACTTGCATCTCTCGTAGAAAACCCACCTGTAGCCATGGTTGTAAATCCGTGGTTGATTGCATCAAATATCGACATCTGACCAACGAAATGAAGTAGGAACATTTCTACTATCGTCAAACAAATATAAATGATCCATAACGCAAACGCTGTTTCTTTTAATTTTGGCCTTAGTCTTGAGAGCGATGGACCGGTAAGTTCCGCACGAGCAAGAGCCATACCTCCACCCATCACGCGCGACAGCAACATCATGCCAAGCATAATTATCCCCATGCCACCAAGCCATTGAGTAATTGAGCGCCACAAGAGAATACCTCGTGGTTGGGCATTAATACAATCAATTGTAGTGCCTGGGATACAATTTGGACTCATATTGTGGGAAATTACCGTTGCCCCGGTTGTAGTAAAACCCGACATGGATTCAAACCATGAATTCACCGCTCCTCGAGCAATATCTACCATGGCAGCATCAGCGGTAAAGGGACCGACAAAAACACCTCCTAACCAATATGGAAACAATCCAATGAATACAACGATTGGATAGATTAGAGCAACTGCAGCGAATGCCTCACGATCTCTAAGACGCTCGGGAGTGTCACTTCTAGTCCCAAACTTTAGCATTAAAACACCAATGGTAGGCGACATGATTATTGGAATTAGAAACGCCCTCACAGCCATCTCAAAATCATCTAACCAAATTGTGATTAGACTGCAAATTAGTAATGGTATGCTAATCGCTATCAAAGTCCAACCGAGGATAAGACCAAGCACGTCAAATCGCATAACTACACCTTGAACTTACGCTCCAACTCACTCACTTTGTCAGGGCTTGTAAAAATAATCAAATTATCTTCAGGTAATAGTAGCTTTTCTGGAGCAGGTCTCAGATTTTCCCACACACCCTCTACAGTCCGGCGTTGAATAAAGGCTATTCTCATCCACTCACTAAATCCTGCATCAGCAATTCTCATGTTTGAGAATTTGTGAGATGAATCTACTCGCATACTGATGCCGACGATATTTGGTACGTTTGATAGGACTGCGTAGGCTCCCGCAGCTTTGGTGTGAATATGGGCCAGGATATTATCTACCGCAACCCGCTTCCGATCAACTGCGAAAGTTATGCCCATCCTCTGTGTAACTTTTACTAGGTCAGCGTCATATAGCAATAAACCAGTACGGTTTACCCCCATGTCACTGGCCAGCAGTGCTGCAGCAATGCTGTCATGGTCTGATTCAAGGGCAGCAATAGCGATGTGGTGTTCCGGAATCCCCACTTCGGTAAGAATATCTCGATCTAAATGATCGCCGTGAATTACCTCCAAATTAGGATTGGAGCCAATGTCTGTGGCCGAAAATTCATTGGCTAATTGTAGGTCTCGCTCGATTACAGTTACCTTCGCACCATTCATCAACCAATTTTCAGCAATCATTTGTCCAATTCTGTTTGCTCCTATTATGGCTACTTTCGGCGATATCGGAAAGTCTGTCGCTTCATGGCCAAAAATATTCAAAATCCGGTTAAAGCTTGCTAAACCGTTTGTCGCCACTGCAATGGTATCATTGGGCATTAGCACAAAATCACCGTCTGGCACCACGCTTTTTTCACCAGTTCGCTTGACACCAACAATAAGTGGTAAATCACCGTCAATAGAGGAATTTGCCTCTCTTAGTGTGTTAAAAACGATACCCTCAGCATTTTTTGTCACATTAAATTCAATGATGTAGGAGTCATGTCCAAACGGAATAACCTCTTCAATCGAGGATGACCGTAAGCCTGTGTGCAATCGCTTAATTGCGCTGTCCAATGGATTAACGACATGATTCACTTTAGCCCAGTTTGTTAAGTGTCCTTGCTTCTGCTCCTCGAGAAAATTCATATTTCTGACCCGAGAAATAGATAACAGTGGTTTGGCTTTTGGTCCTGCATACTGATAATGTGCGTGTTCTGCTAGAGCACATGCGAGTAGATTTCTTTCATCTGAGTTTGTTGCAGCAACGAATATTTCTGCTTCGCCGATACCCGCTTCATTCAATTTTTCGCGAGTAGTTAAATCTCCATGAATTACCAAAACGTCGAGATTTTGCGCATTCTTTACCGCTCGAGAATCTGAATCTACTAACACAACATCCATTTCTTCCGCCCTGAGGGCTCTCGCTAATTCTGTTCCAACTCTGCCTGCTCCGCCAATAATTATTCGCAATTTATCACCTCAATATTTCTGGTAATTTCTTAATTTGATAGGTTCCACCGGTTGTTTCTGCTGCTCCAAGTGTTTCGATAGTTCTAGTTCTGTCGACATCCATTACATATTTTGGATGGAAGTAGTTGTGAACCAAGTTTCCACTTGCATCTGCTTCTTCAATCCAATCGATGAATGCGGTTGGTGTATGTAATAACCACTTATTGTTAACCACATCAACTGAACCTTCAATGAAGCAATCATCTATGACGATATTCCGTGAATTGCACCAATCGTCGCTCATCGGTAGCAGGATGTATCCCCAAGCATGTGCCTCCCAATTTTGATATTTTGAATCCGTTAAAGCGCCAAGGACATACCAGCCGGGTATACCCTTGGTCCTCAATATGGACAAATATGCATTGGTTTGTTCGTCACAATCACCTAACCCATCGGTAAGGCAAACAGGGCCACTACGGGCTTCTACTGGGGCATTTTTGTCATACGGTATGTGCTTGTGTAGGTAGTCAAATGTAGCCCTTGCGAAAGCATAGGCATTTTCCGATAGTCCTTCAGGCAACGTCGCTGAAATAGTCTGTGCAGTGGATATGACGATCGCATCCTGGCTGTTAATTGCGTAGTCAATTCGGTCTTTTCCATACCACAACGAATCGGTAAATTGACTGGCTTTAACTCCGCCTCCACGATCTATAATGTCCGAAAAATCCCCGCTCCTGTCTAGGTTTATGCCATAATCACCGCCGTTTACGCGCGAATCAACTCTGTTAGATGACCACCATGAATATGAGGTACTCTTCAAAGTAACAGCGTAAGTGAAGAAGGTATCTTCCTGCGGTTGAAGATTTAGAGATATTTTCACACAAATGTCAACCGAGCACATGTCGTCACCAACACCTACACCAGGCCACCATATTTCGTGGCCATCGACGGTAACTAGTTTATCGGTGGGCATTCTCGCCGGCTCTCCGAGTAGTGGAATACTGTAATCAACATCATTAACTGTTAACGTGATGGCAATTATTTCTTGAATTTTCTGAGCTGGTAGGGATTCGGTATCATCTGTGTAGTCAAACATCGTTGTTTGGCCATAAATAGTTGATATGTCGCGTGGAATCATCAGTTCCTCGTATACTGCGCCATTGGGTCCGATGTTGGTGACTTCAACTACCTCGCCAACAGTGTATGTTGTTTCTATTGGATAAAGATGATACGGAGCAGCAGCTAATTGGATATACTCGCTTACTCCAGCCCATTTGTTGAAAACAAGTTCCCTTGCCTGTGGTGAAAGCATGATAAATGCTACAAGTCCCAGCATTACCACACTACGAAAACGGTTTTTCCTTCGTTTCAAGATATTCTTCTTTCTGCCGGTGTGAGTCTGGACAACTCCAGCCTTAGTTGGTTTGCGCGTTTTGAGGTAGGTAGTTTCTATGGATCCTTGGTTGAATTGTTGTTCGGCAGCAAATTGTTTTGATTTGATGTTTGCTAGAACTCTACCGCAGGTGTAGCAAATTGTGTCACCGGCAAGCGTGACACTCCTGCAATAAGGGCACGTACCCATGGTAGTCGGCCTTGACGACATTGTATAACGCTTGCTCGCGGATATCCACCAAAGCGTTTATTTCTATAGTCAGCAGAATAACTCAAAATCCATAGCGACTGAATGCATGTAGGTATCTACTCACTTTCCTTTCCGGTATAGTTGGAAGTCATGTTGCCGGAAATCTTCGCTAGTTTGCGTTCGCGTGCTTGTCTAGCCCAAATCTTGCGCAACTGTTTTTTCCCCGCTTTGGGAATCGAGTTCCAAATCCAATTTTCTGATGCGCGATTAGAAATCAACATCACTGGTATGATAAATATCCAGCCTATTGGCGCTGAAAGCACGTAGGCGAACATTACAACATATGCACAGCGCCACATCGTTGCCCGCAGTATTGCGCCCCATTTTCGACCCATTAGCATAAGATTTCCCTGATAGGATGATATTATCGCCTCACATCTTGGACCTAATATTGCCAAAAGTGCGACCGTTATGACTAATTGTGAATTAAAATTTGACAAGCGTAATACCGCATAAATGACAACCATCGCAAACATACCCCCAATTGCTAAACCCAGGGCCCAACCGCTGGTTGTTTGTGAACTGCCTGTCCGGACACGGTTTCGTCGAAGAATAAAGTGGGCAATTATCGATGCAATGAGGCATAGTAGTATTAGATTGAGCGGATTTACCACTGTCTCATTTGTTGCTTCAAACTCAATATTTGGTATGATTACTTGAGTATAGATTTGTGATGCATAAATCCCACCAAGCAAAATTCCCCAGAATATGTTACTCCAAGCAGTTGGTAAATCATAAAACCCTGAGTAACGGGTCATCACACCACGCCACCCTAATGTCATGCCGATAAGTGCAGATATGCTTGAGATTTGGAATAATAACAAATCTGAAGCCATGTTCAGTCCGCAAATGTTTTACTTCATCAAACCGATGCATGAATTCTATATGAGGCGTTGAATTCAAAGACTTTGAATCATGCGCCAAGTCTATGGCGCGATTACTGCTATTTGGCGGCAAAGGTGGTGTGGGGAAAACTACTACATCAACTGCGACTGCCATTCATTTGGCTGATTGTGGCCTGAGGGTATTACTGGTTTCCAGTGATCCTGCACATTCCACATCAGACTCACTCAGTGTTGAGATTGGAACCGAGCCAACCCCGATTCCCGGAGTTGAAGGACTGTATGGCCTTGAAATGGATCCAGAATCAAAACTTTCGAGTCTTTTACCAAAATTAGGAAATATGGTTGATGGCATGAATTCCGGAAACGGAATGGGCGGATTAGGAGGGTTAGGTGGCTTAGGTATGATGCTTGACCCCTCAGCAAAAGATGAATTAAATGACATTAAATCTGATGTGAAGACCTCAGAAATGATACTTCCCGGACTGGATGAAGCACTGGCTTTTGACGAGTTATTGAAGCATGTAGAAGACCCAAATTGGGATGTAATAGTGTTTGATACCGCACCGACTGGACACACTTTGAGGTTTTTGTCCCTTCCAGAAATAATCGAAGCCTGGTCAGGTCGTCTCCTTAGATTGATGCGCGTTTCCGGTGGTATACGTTCGATGCTCTTTGGTCGTAAGGAAAGTGAAGAGATGAAACAAGAGTTAGAGCGATTCCGTAATCGTGTTTTGCACGTCCGCAGAGTTTTAAGTGATCCACAACTAACCTCTTTCACTCTAGTGACGATTCCAGAAAAAATGGGCGTCAATGAAACATTGAGAGCATATGAGTCGTTAATTGAATATCAATTGCCAATTTCTTCATGTATTGTCAACAGAGTAACTCCCGAATTCGACCACCCTTTTTTGACCAAGCGTCGCAATGCTGAATTAAATCGAATTTCCGAGTTGGAACAGCAATTGTCCGATGTCAAAGTCTCTGCGATAGAATTACAGGACGAGGAAGTAGTTGGAATCGACAATTTGCGGATAATTGCTAACAAATTATATGGTCAGGTCATCAGTATTAATGATGACTTGGGTCCGCATGAAGTTGGTGACCTGGTAATCCACAGCATACATCGTGGAATGTGCCGGGAGTTTAGTGATACTGAAGAATTAATCTACCTTCATTTCCCAGGAATAAAGCGGGATGAATTATCCTTGAGAAGTGATGATGGTGTCCTGTTTGTCGGTCTTAATGGTCGGGAACGACAAATTGACACTAGCATTCCGGTGAAGGCTAGTCAGGTTGGTGCCAAGTTAGAAGGCGACGTTCTGCGATTGACCATACCACTCAAAGAGGGATGAATTCAAAGAGTCTAACTGGGACGGGTTAACATGGCACTAGAGGGTTTGTCACGAGGTATCTTTCGCTCTCTTGGGTTTTTGAAAAATCGACGAAAACTCGATGAAGATGAATTACGTGATATGACGCGCAGCCTCAGAAGAGCTTTACAGGAAGCTGATTTTAACGTTAGACAGACAAAAGAGATTGTCGAGCGGATGGAAAACCGTCTGCGTGAGGACGAGCCGAGACCGGGATTAACTCTGCAAACCCATGCCATGAATATTTTGTACACTGAATTAGTTAGGATATTAGGGCCATCACATCAATTCCAACCGCGAGGTGCTACGCTACTATTAGTCGGGTTATACGGGCAGGGTAAAACCACTACAACAGCAAAACTTGCTGAATGGTATCGCAAAAAGCACGGCCTGCGAGTTGCAGTTATCGAAGCCGACGTGCACCGGCCAGGGGCATATGCACAACTATCGCAGCTGCTTGAGGATACCA
>DUJJ01000004.1:0-1714 GCA_013329865.1 Candidatus Poseidoniaceae archaeon | reverse complement strand
TGTGCAGCCGCCGATTTAATTATAGTTGATACTGCAGGTCGTCACCAACTTGATGAGGAATTGGTCGAGGAGTTAGAAAATATTGCATCACTAACTAGAGCGACTGAGCGTTGGTTAGTCATCGATGCTCAAGTAGGACAGGCAGCCGGTCCAGTTGCAGCATCATTTCATCAGCTTGCAGGCGTGACCGGAATTGTGGTAACCAAATTAGACGGGACTGCAAGAGGTGGCGGCGCACTATCAGCAGTTGCAGCAACAGGTGCGCCGATTGTTCACATAGGCGTTGGAGAGAAGGTCGCTGACTTGGAGAAGTTTGAATCTGATAGATTCATATCAAGATTGTTAGGTATGGGCGACATTCAAGGACTAATTGATTTAGCGCCGGAGGACCTTGACGAAGAGGAAGCCATGCGACTCACTCAACGCATGATGAGTGGACGGTTTACGCTAAATGATATGTATAAACAAATGGAAATGATGTCAAAAGTCGGAACTATTGACAAATTAATGTCGTTTCTACCGGGCAATATGTTAGGCGGTTTAGGTGGGATGTCTAAATCTCAGAAACAGCAAATGCAATCCAATCTTGATCGATATCGAACTATTATGGACAGCATGACGGCTTGGGAAAAGAATGAACCGGCTAAGATTAAAGCGGATAGGATTAAGCGGATTGCTCGAGGCTCGGGAGTTCGTGAAAAGGAAGTTAGAGAATTAATCGGGCAATGGAATCGCTCCCGTAAGATGATGAAGGGTATGGGCGGTAATAGAAAACTGAATAAGCAAATGCGCAAAATGATGAAAGAAGGTGAAATGGATATTGATCCATCCTCATTTGGAATGTAGGTTACTCGTCAAGTGGCGGTAAGTCAGGAATCACCTTCGCATTTGCCGCATCTTCGGCGGCCTCAGCAGCCAATCGTGCCGCCTCTTCGGCATCTTTGGCTTCTTTTTCCGCCATTCTTGCAGCCGCTTCTTCTTTAGCAATTCTCGATTGCTCGTCAGCAATTCGCTTTGCCTCGGCTTCTTCAAGTCTCCGCGATTCGTCTGCGAGTTTTTGTGCTTGTTCAATTTCGAGGGCAAGTCGCCTTTCCTCCTCCATTTTCTGCTCTTCGGTAATCTTGATTGCATCATCGACCATCTTTTGATGTGCTTCGTTTATTTCCTTCATACGTTGTTCTTCTTTTAGCCGCAATCTTTCGGCTTCTTGGCGACGCTGTTCATTTTCTTCATTCAACCTGGCTTCTTCTTCAGCCTTGATTCTTGCTTCTTCAGCAGCTTTAATTCTTGCTTCTTCCTCGGCTTTGATACGAGCATTTTCCTCAGCCTTTACTCGGGCCTCTTCTTCAATCCGAGCAATTTCTTCCGCCCTGATACGCGCTTGCTCTTTTTGCCTTGCATCTTCTTCTGCCTGTTTGCGGGCTTCCTCTTCTGCCTGTGCCCGTTGTTTCGCTTCTTCAACTAAGCGCTCTGCTTCTTCTATTTGGGCTCTTAGCGCAGCTTCTGCGCTAGCCTTCGCCTCTGCCTCCGCCTTAGCTTGAGCGATTGCCTCAGCACGCGCTTTCAATTCTGCCTCCTTTCGCAGCCTCTCTTTCTCTACAAGTTCAGCGCGTAATCTCGCCTCTTCTTCGAGTTTTTTGCTAAGGCCAAAGCGTTCCATGACAACATTGTGAATTGCATCATAATCTTCATCGGATAATTCCAATACCTCTGA
>DUJJ01000005.1 GCA_013329865.1 Candidatus Poseidoniaceae archaeon | reverse complement strand
TTTGCGCCACTAGGTCTAGGAGGAGGCATACTTTATGTTCCGTTGTTGCATTATATAGGCGGATGGGACCTTGATCAAACCCTGATTATTGTCTCATTGTTGTTGACTGCAATCACCAGTTATGGTAGTGGACTAGAGCACAGAAAACAATCATATGTTGACGACCGGTTAATCCGTATTGCTCTTCGTGGCGCGATTCCGGGGGCGATAGTCGGAGTTATCTTTGTCTTTATCAGCGGCACTCAGTATAAATCGATATTCAAAATCCTGAGCGTTGTTGTTGTTGGTTTTGTAATTTACAAAATGGTCATGAGAATTACCTCCCAGTCAATATCAGCCGACGCAGATAGAGAGATTCAACAAAGTAGGCTAACCGGAATATCAGCATTTGGTGGGTTTCTATCTAGCGTTATGGCAGTTGGGGCAGGTCTAATCTATGTGCCAGCGATGAAATTCTTCGGCAACCTAAACACACGCACCTCGATTGGTTCAAGTCTAAATGTGATGATGGTTGTTGTACCTATTGCGATTGTAACACATTTCATCCTATTAACCGGTGATCAGGTTGAAATTCTCACGGCCGAAGTTTGGTTGTTAGCAGTGTTGGTCTTAGTCAACTTCATTGGAGCGAAGTCTGGTGCGATAATCGGATTCAAGTTGTTTGATGAAAATCAATTACTCAAACTATTCGTCGGTGTGTTGTCAATTACGTGGTTAAACTATGTGTTTGATCTATTAACATAGTCAAATCGATTCAATAACCATAGCAATTCCTTGTCCGCCACCAATACACGCAGTTGCAACCCCATAACGGCCATTGCAGCGCTTTAACTCATGAGCCAACGTGAGAACAAGTCTGGTTCCGGTTGCTGCTAATGGATGGCCAATACCAACAGCTCCACCGTTGACATTTACTCTTGCTACATCCAAACCCAAGTCCTTGATGCAGGCAACTGCCTGCCCTGCAAACGCTTCATTGATTTCCCAGCGGTCGATATCATCGATTGTAAGGTTGGCTTTTTCAAGCGCTTGCTTGGACGATGGGACGGGGCCATAGGCCATAATTGCCGGCTCTAAACCAACAATTCCCCAACTTATTATTTTGGCGAGCGGCTTATCGCCGTCTTCAATGGCTTTAGATGCCGACTTGATTACTACTGCCGCAGCCCCGTCAACCACGCCAGATGCGTTGCCGGCAGTAACAAGGCTATCCGGACCAAAGGCCGTCCTTAACTCTGCTAATGATGCTGGAGTGCTACCACGCACGACGTGATCTTCGTCTTTATGGCCAACATCGCCAACCTTGACTACTTCCTGTTCCCAGATATCATTGTCAATAGAATTAGCAGTTCTAGCATGCGATAAGGCGGCGAATTCATCGGTTTCTTCTCTGGTTACCCCTTTACGTTTACAAATTTCATCTGAGGTCTGAGCCATGAAAGAGCCACACATACCATCGAGTAGGTTGGTAAAGAGGTAATCCTCCATGTTCTTTTCTAAGACTGTGCCCTCGCGCGGTGGACGTCCCAATTTGTAGGTATCACGCATACCACGCAAGACATGGGGTGCTTGAGACATATTCTCCATACCTCCTGCAACCACAGTCTTTGCCTCTCCGAGCATCACCATTTGGGCGGCAGTGACGATTGATTGAACACCGCTACCACAGATTCTAGAGAGTGTTAACATCGGTATCTCTTGCGGTATCCCCGCTCCAAGTCCGGCATGCCTTGCACCAAATATTGCTTGATCACATGTCTGTAATGCATAGCCCATTACAACATGATCGACATTTTCCGGCGCCGTTCCAGTTTTATCAAGTGCGCCCTTAATGGCAATCTCGCCCAGCTTTAAGGCGCTATAATCTTTCAACAGACCGCCGGGCTGGCCATCGCCTCGCTTGCCACTTTGCCATTCACAAAATGGGGTTCGCGCTCCGCCGACTATCACAACTTCTTCCATGGGCTGGCGTGTACAAACTAGCCTTTGAACTTCATGCTAGAGCAAGAAGACACAATGCTCCCAAGAAAAGCAGCATTGGTAGGGCAATCATCTCAACTGTCGACCTCGAACGCCCAATATTAGACAATTCTGTGCCCCGATTTATGGTTACCTTTTGACCGACACCATCATTGTCACCCCAAACCTCGATTATGCTATTTTGCCGCGTACCGTCCAAGTTTTCTGCATCGATGTCAGACCGAGAGCGTGACTTGACTTCCCCCATGAGATAAACTGGATTACCTAATTTAATTCCATAAAGTGTCCAACGATGGTCAATAACTCGCCAACCACCTAACACCCCCGCAATCAATGAGGCCATGAACTGTTTTCCCAAAGTCTCGGCGAATGCACCGTCCCAACGCTTGATGTAATTGCCATAATTATTACGTTTGAAGCTATTAGCGTTGACCCTAATACCGCCCGTCCCATCATGGAGAATAAATGGACAACCACCTGCGTCCGATCTAATAGTAACCCACCTGCGTTCAGTTCTTGTGCCTTCTTTTGTTTGCACAGTTCTTTCTTGATGTTGCTCGTAAGTCCAATTATACGCGACCATGTTTTCCATGAACATTCTTTCATTGCCATCAACAACCACTCGAAGAACACCTTCATGTGATGGTCTAGCTTGACCAACTAACTCATGGTGACCAAGAGCGACAGAACGAACAAGGGAAGTAGGAGTGTCAATCATTTGATTGAGCATTTTGGCTCGCAACCAACCTAGAATTAGCCAAATAATAGAGATCAATGAAACAACTCCAATCACGATTAACCTTGTATCGGATTCATCAACCTGACCGATACCGACACCCGCACCGATAATGAACATTAACACCGAAGATAGGCCAAATATTCCATACAAACTGAAGGTTGCTGGAATTGGTGTTCCTACCCGCACAGGATGTTCTGGAATTGGCTGTCCTTCTGGATCTTCTGCATAACGATCCGTAGTATTCCACGTTGCTGGCCCTGGTGCGGGAAGAATCCAATCGTTAGGGTCATTGGTTGGCACATAGGTAGTTTGACGGAGAAACCAACTATCAACAGTTAACCCGCTTTCTCTGGCTTTTGCCTCTAATTCAGCAGGGTCAATGGCCTGCTGCCTAATATCGTGCAAGTCTTTCTCATGAGAACCTGGGGTAAATAGGGCAAGTCCGAGTAAGCCACCTCCGCTGAGAAATAGTCCAAATATTAGGTCATCGGCTGTTCCGCTTAGCCCACTTACAATGGCGATAAGTCCGAAAATTACCAATAGACCAAATATTACGTAGCCTAGCCAGCCATACCATTTGTATGGTAACACCATCTTGAATGAGCCAGATTGAAGATTGAGTGTCTCTATCATCAAACTACGCTATATTGAGCGAGGCTTTAATGTTGTCAATCAGCCAAATAGCTTAGAATCATCCAATCCGTTGTTGGAGATCATTAGTGGAATTGCAACAATTAATCCGCAAACCGCGCTACAAACTGCACTTACACCGACCGCAATACTTGAAACAACTGATTCATTAAGTCCTGCATCTTGTGCCGCAACATCAGTCGAACCAGTAAAACTGAGGACTATCGAGAAGATGAATCCGATGATAATTCCCAATAGGACTAGGTAAACACCCTTGCGTTGGTAGTTTAACATCCATATGCCGCCTATTATCGATGTGGCGATGGAGACGCCGCCCGAAGCCACATTTAGACCAATACCTAACGAGTCAATGCCCTGTTCTTGTCTAACGTCGGCATCAGACCAACCAAGCATCGCTAACAAAAGGAAAACTGTGTTTAATCCACCCCAAATAATAAGCAAAATACCAATGACTTTTGAAGCACTCGATGGTTGCTGTAGCATAATTACTTGATTACC
This sequence comes from Candidatus Poseidoniaceae archaeon, assembly GCA_013329865.1. GTDB lineage: Archaea > Thermoplasmatota > Poseidoniia > Poseidoniales > Poseidoniaceae > MGIIa-L1 > MGIIa-L1 sp8725u. Next base: position 2,104 of record DUJJ01000005.1, on the reverse strand, counting down.
GAAACCTGTTGAAATTTGGGCAGGTTGACCATCGATTAAAATCTCCTGGCCACCATCTTGTGTCGTCAAATCATCTAATTGGTCTGATTGCATGACTGCGGGTAGTAGTCCAACCTATTCAAGGCTCGTATGATTCAACAGTAGACATGGTGGTCTTGAAGAAGGAAGAACGATTGCGAGTACTGAGGCGGCCCGATGACTAACCTACTTGTCGTCTTCAAGAAAAATTTTGAACAAGTCCATGATGAAAGTTTGCAAAAGGTAACCCAAGCACTACACAACATAAGTGAAAGGTTTGAAGTTACATTTGACCTAACTGCGCGGGAAAAGGTGACTCGTGCAGACTTCATCGGTCGGGATTTAGTAGTAGTATTAGGCGGTGATGGGACACTAACAAGTATCTCTCACAACATAGATGCCGATACACCAGTTATTGGTGTGAACTCCCACCCAATCGAAGACTACCCTAACGGTAGTTTTGGCTTTTACATGGACTCTAATGTGCATACTTTTGCTGAAGATATAGTGACAGCTCTTGAAGGAAAAGCAATCATCAATGAAATTCCGCGCTTACAAGCGATTATTGATACAACATCTGGTAATCGTTTCACCACAGATCCAGCGATGAATGATGTATTAATCGCTAATACGCACCAATATGCTCCAAGTAAATACCACCTCAGGCGAGATGGTAAGAAGTGCCGCCAACAATCTAGCGGCATCGTATTCTCAACTTGGCTTGGCCAAGGTGCCTGGCTAAACCATATTTTGGAGAAAGACACACTAGCAAAGTTACGAGAAAAAGTCGATAATTCACAGATTAACTCACATTATTTTGTTGTTTCAAGGGAAATATCACACACACAACGGGATCAAGACCCTTGGTCATGGTTTGACTGGACTGATAAAGATACTGTTCTGACCTCTGACATGCACAGAGGATATGTTGTTCCGGATGGCTGGGATGAAGTACATTTCAATCGAGGTGCCAGTATAACAGTAAATATTCAGGCACCTAAACTATGCTTACTGACCTTCAGGAGTTCTATAATTCAAAAATTATCCAAGATTATCAACAATGGCTAAGTGTAAAAAGTAAACTGTGGTTAAGATAAAAAAGTGGAGACTGGGGCCAAAAATGACCCCAGCCTCCGGTTTTCTTAGGAGGTGATCCATCTGCAGGTTCCCCTACAGATACCTTGTTACGACTTAACCCTCCTTGTCGAAGGCAGGCTCGAATACGCCATGAAGCGCAGCCTCACCCACCCCCAACTAAGATGGTTTGACGGGCGGTGTGTGCAAGGAGCAGGGGCATATTCACCGTGCTATTTTGAAACACGATTACTACGGAATCCAGCTTCATGAGGGCGAGTTACAGCCCTCAATCCGAACTACGAACGGGTTTCGGGTTAGCTCGACCTCTCGGCCTGGCTTCCCATTGTCCCGTCCTTTGTAGCGCGCGTGTAGCCCAGGACATTCGGGGCATACTGACCTGTCGTTGCCCTCGCCTTCCTCTGGTTTAACACCAGCGGTCTCTCTATAGTGCGCTGTCTCCGGAGAGACAGGTAGCAAATAGAGATGAGGGTCTCGTTCGTTATCTGACTTAACAGAACGCTTTACAGTACGAACTGACGACGGCCATGCACCACCTCTCTGAAAATCCGACAAGTTCATCACACTGGTCTTCATCTAACAGTCGGCCCTGGTGAGTTTTCCGGCGTTGAATCCAATTAAACCGCACGCTCCTCCCGTTGCAGTGCTCCCCCGCCAATTCCTTTAAGTTTCAGCCTTGCGACCGTACTCCCCAGGCAGTGAACTTAACATCTTCACTCCGGCACCGGGGACCCATGACGGATCCCCGACACCAAGTTCACAGCGTTTACACCTAGGACTACCCGGGTATCTAATCCGGTTCGTGCCCCTAGGCTTCGTCCCTGACCGTCGAATCCGTTCCAGTGTGGCGCCTTCGCAACTGGTGGTCCTCTAAGGATGACAGGATTTTACCCCTACCCCTAGAGTACCCCACACCTCTCCCGGTCCCTAGTCTGGCAGTCTCTGCAGAATTCAACCAGTTAAGCTGGTTGATTTACCCACAGATTTACCA
>DUJJ01000199.1 GCA_013329865.1 Candidatus Poseidoniaceae archaeon | reverse complement strand
AAAGTTTTCGGTATAATCGCAATTGTTCTCGGTGGCATTGGAGTCGTACTCAACGGACTGAACTTTACTGCGGATTTAGGCGATCTCGGCGGCGGGCTAGTTACCCTTTACTACCTACTGACGTTACTAGCTGTTGTGAGTAATGGCATGTTCGTTTATGCTGGTATTCTGTTATTCCAGTATCGAAGAGCTGGAGTATGGTGGGGCTTTGGTGCAGTTGGAGTTGGTGTATTAAGCACCGTGATTATATCTCTGGTGATTGCCTCTGCTCTGAGTGAACTTGACGAGAGTCTTGGCGAAGCAGTAGCAGGATTTGGTCTAATCTCCGCGGGACTGCAGGCTATTTGTTGCAGCGCTGTAGTCGCACTGCCACTCTTGATGAACGGCGCTGACCTAGATTGAAGCTTTAGCGAAACTAGTCGTATTGACATCCTCGGATGTGTTGATATACGCGAGTGAGTCCGTTTAGACTACTGCAGGAGTCGCCCAGCTTGGTCAAAGGCGCTGGGATGAGGTCCCAGTCCGTAACGGTTCGCAGGTTCGAATCCTGCCTCCTGCACCATTGACTAAGTACCGCTTATGCTGTCTTAGCACTGTCGAAGTGATAACAATGGTTTTTCGGTCACATGATGATTTTGTTGAGGAAATTATCAGGTTTGACGATTTTGGGAAACCCACGGTTTTAACTCCATTTGAATGGGATGTTAATGGCCGAAAAGGGCTCACTGTGAAGGCTGTCAACGAATATTGGACCAGTGGTCAAAGACAAGCCAACTCGCTGCACGAAATCTCATACCGGGCTTGTTTTAAGCCACAGTTGCCGGAATTTTTTATCAGTCGCTTAACTAAACCTGGTGATGGAGTATATGATCCATTTATGGGTAGAGGTACGACTCCTCTTCAGGCTCGATTGATGAATCGAAGGCCCATGGGCAATGACATCAACCCCCTAAGTCAAGTTCTACTAGCACCGCGACTAAATCCTCCAACCATCGAACAGATTGCTGAACGTCTAGACAGTATTGACCTGTCCCAAACGATTGAAGTCTACGATGATTTATTGCACTTCTATCACCAGGATACATTACGCGAAATCATTGCGTTGAAGGAATATTTACTGCGCAAAGAAGAAAATCAGACTATTGATAACATTGACGCGTGGATTAGAATGGTGGCTATCAACCGCCTAACGGGACATTCGGCCGGATTCTTTTCGGTCTATTCTCTGCCGCCAAACCAGGCTGTAAGCATAAAACGGCAAATAAAAATCAACGAAAAGCGAAATCAAATCCCTGAATATAGAGCGATAAAACCGAGGATATTGAAGAAATCAAGGTCGCTGCTTAAGGATTGGAATAGGGCTGAGATTGGCCAGAAAACAGATACTAAGCGTGGAATCCTGTCAACTGCAGATTCCAGAAAGGTTTCGGAAATGCCTAACGATTCTGCAGTGTTAGTTGTGACCTCGCCACCATTTTTGGATGTAGTTGATTATCAAGGCGATAACTGGTTACGATGCTGGTTCATTGGCGTTGACTCGGGAAACATCAACATTAGCCAACACAGGAAAATTACTGAATGGGAGAAAAGCATGACTGATGTATTATGTGACTTGAAGCGGATTGTTATTCCGGGAGGTTACATTGCTTTTGAGGTTGGAGAAGTTAGAGGAGGGGAGATATTACTCGAGGAACATGTCCTTCGATGCGGGGTTAGAGCAGGTTTAGAGCCAATTATCATAATGATTAACCAGCAAGAATTCACCAAAACTGCTAACGCATGGGGAGTCACAAATGCACAAAAAGGCACCAACACTCATCGAATCGTCTTGTTCAAAAATAACTCTAATGAGACCTTGTAATAACCGCCACGCGATATCAGACAAATACCAAAACAGTCAATTCAAGATTGGTGGGTAATTTATACCAATTAATCCCGACTTATTGTAATCGTGAGCAGAAGCATTGTCGTTAACGAGATTATTATGTGAGCAATAATAGCTGCACCGAATATTGGCAGCACTTCATCTCCAAAATTATCAATAAATGCCTCAGAATCAAATATTGCGCTTATCAATAAAAGTGTCAATAAAGATGTTACAAAGCCTAGAGGTGGTCCGACTACTTGCCACAACTTCGATGCTTTGTTATAAAATGCCAAGTATGTAGAAAGCATCGTCACGCTAAGAGAGGTGAATAGCCAATATAGGAGTAGGTAGAACGAAAAGAAATCTAGAAAATCGTCTAACTCTCCATCGAACAGTCCGTAAAAAAAAGCGAACGAAAAAAACGCTAAGAAGATTATAACATTGGGAATTACCGTTAGGATAACGTTACTGAGGTTATTGGAATCTTTTACCGCCTTCTGATAGTATATTTGTTGAGGTGTTGTAGATACTTGCTGAACATACTGTTGAGGCACGTAGGCTTGATTGGCGGGGGTCCTCGGGTCTGGAATCATTGGGTTGAATGGGCAAATATGGCCATAAATACATTATGCCGACGCTGATTAGTTCAGATTTGACATTTTGGACAGTAGTCCAATCGACGACTGGATAGCCGCGTGTGAACGATTAATGAGTTGCAGTTATGACATTCGAGACCGTCCCTAGTGAACACGTAATGCCTTGCTTGATATCTTGATAAGCCGTTGTCGCGCAAGGTTTTGTACAGTTC
>DUJJ01000130.1:4327-8256 GCA_013329865.1 Candidatus Poseidoniaceae archaeon | reverse complement strand
TCGTGTATGTCGAAGGGGTTGTTATGACTTATGGCAAGAAGTATGGTCAATGCATCAAATTTAATCTATTTCTATAATAGCCAATCATCATATCAATGCCGACGTTTCCGTTTCCATTAAATAGGGGTCGTCGGTGGCAACAACGACTACGGTCGATTCTATCCCGAGGTAACCCCGGTGAAGGACAGAATAGCATGCTATTCTTCACTGTGTATCTTTGAATCGACCTAAGGAAGTGAAGAGATGTACAAAATTGTCACCAAGGAGGATACTATACGTATCCCAGCCGAATACATGCGCAAAGGACAGTCGCTAGACCAACACATCGACAGGTTGTCAATGACCGCATTTGAGGGACGCTTCGATGACGACAATCGGTTTGTTCTCGTAACCACTAACCACCAACCTCTGGGAAGAGGTAGAATCATCCATGGCGATGGCGCAATTTATCAGCGAGTTAGATTCGACGCAGTCTTATTCTGTATGGATGATTACGAAATAGTTGAGGGTGTAGTATCTGAAGTCAATGAATTTGGCGCCTTCGTAAGAATTGGACCGATGGAAGCACTACTTCACAAATCCCAAATCATGGACGACACAGTCGATGCAAATGTTGGTATGGGCTGGATTGAAGGTAAACAAACCGGGCGAAGACTACAGATTGGAGACTCGATTAGAGCAAGGATTGTCTCGTTATCTCCTGACACAAGTGACCCACGAAGGTCTAAAATCGGTTTGACCAGTAAGCAACCAGGCCTCGGCTGCCACGTCTGGATAGACGAAGACAACAACGAATGAGGTGAAAAAGTATGCCAAAGAATCCTTTTGCTTGCGCTGAATGTAGCGTAATTTTACCAGACCCAGAAAAGAAAAATGATATTCCGCAATGTAATAGATGCCCAAGTGCTCAAGTTACAACCGACTGGCAGGGCTATGTCATCATCATGGATCCAGAACGCTCTGAAATTGCTAAGCGATTAAACGTTGACCGACCGGGCAAATATGCCCTTAAAGTTAACACAAGATGAGGTGAATTGAATGGAAATTGTTGAAAGAATGGAAAATAAATTATTGAACCGCGTGGAAATCAAATTCAGTTGGCGACACAGCGGGAAGGCTACACCGTCGCGCCGAGAAGTGATGGATTTAGTCAAAACTCTGGAACCGAAGTCAAATCCTGAATATATCATTATCAAGGATTGTAATACCAGATTTGGTCAGCCATTGACAACCGGCCTTGCCTACATCTATGGAGACCAAGAATCCATGACTGTGGAGCCAAAATACATTCACCAACGTCATGAAACTCTTCGCGCGGCTGGCGCAGCGCCAGTTGTTGAGGAAGCGGCTGCTGAAGCCACTGACGATGCACCAGTAGATGATGAGTCTACTGAACAAGGAGGCGATGAATAATGGGAGATGGACCAAGCACTGCTGCAAAGTGGAATAAGTATACAATTGGGGAAGACGGTAAACTTCAGCGCAAAGCTGAGTTCTGTAAACTGTGTGGGCCCGGAGTTTTCATGGCAATACACGCCAACCGGAAATCCTGTGGGCGCTGCGGTTACACTGAAATGATTGAAGAATGATTTCAGGACTTTTTGGTGTCGATTATATCCCAGACGCCATCATTACACAGGTAAAAGCCTGTCTTGGCATCAACAAATACTGCAATTTCCTGTAATGCGGTTCGTTTATGCTCTTTGGTGGATACGAAAATTAACTCGCGCCAGCCAGCGATTTGCCATCCATGGGTTTCTTCGCACCACTCTGCATAAGATATCGGGCCAGATAATTTCGCATTGAGTTGAACATCACCATCCTTCATTAGCGCAATAGTTGAGTTATTGTAGAGAATAAGGTAATTATCACCATGCTTGTAAACTTCATTCAAGTAGCCGTCGATTGGTAATACTTCTTGGTTAATGATATCGCCACTCATAACATCATAGCGAATTACACCTCCTCCCTTAGACCAAATCTCGTATACCTCGTCATCGCAAACTGTGGCCACAATGTCCTCGGCCCGAGGGATTTTTGCAAGTTTTGGCCAAGATGGCTCTGGTGAGCGCCAGTTCTCAACGGAGTTTACGCTTAAGTTGTATACTCCTTTTTTCCACAGAACAAAAGAAAACGATTTACTGTTGGCTGAAAGCGCAATTGGCTCAGCATCAAGGACATGAGACCAATCATTTCCACTAGGGTGGATTGACTTGTCAATACTGCGCCTAATTCTTAATTCACCGCGGTTAACACCTTCAATGAATTCTTTACCTAGGTCTATCGCTGCCATTCTAGCAAGCATAAGTTCCTGATCTAACCAGGTTGCAACCAAACAATCACCGATGATGACTGCGCTTCTGATGGGTGTCGGAAATGGTTTGACAGGCTGCCCAGTCAGTTTACCAGCAGAATCTATTTTTTGCAATTCACCGTCAACTCCAATCGCAATGTAACCAGAATCATAGCGCAATATTGACTTTGGAGTGAACGCAAGTTTCTCAGGAATGCCCCACGCCATGAATTGACCAAATAAGCATGGTTTGTCAAATCTCGTATGGAAAGGAATCAAAAATAGCAACATCTACAGCAGATTATGAGCCACCAGCAGGTATCATTGATTGCGATTAATGCTGGGGATGTCGCATCGTTAAATCAGGGTGAATATTTATTGGAAAGGTTTTCATGGAAATCAATTGGCTTAATCGAAGGAAAACCAGCATACCAGTTGAATGATGTGAGAATGTGGATTTTTGATGATGGGATATTGTTTGAGGATAGCATTGACAAACGGTGGTCTAATCAGACTACTGAAATAGTCAGGGAGGTTATTTTCCCGTCACGCCATTCCGCAGCCAGTGGTAAACCATCACTAACTCTGCATCCAATTGGTGTCCCTCAACTTGCTAAAGATGAGCAACCAAAATTTGGCGGCAAGGCAGGTTTTGCCCCGCCGCCATCCACTAGGCTTGCATCATGGTGGAAAATGCTACACAGCCATACTAAAGACGCAACGGTAGCAGATAAATTTGAGCTCACACTTGAGGTCACCCATCACGGCCCTTGGCTCGATGTTCCAGCCATGTTCATTGAGATTGGCTCGACTGAACGTGATTGGCCGAATAGGGATGCAGCAAAACTGCTTGGTGATATCATTAGTGAAGGAATGGCATTAGATGGCGGTAGCAATATTGGCTTGTGGGATCCTGTAAGCAATGCAGATGAATTAGTCCTAGTGACATTGGGTGGTGGTCATTACGCTCCCAGAGCGAACAAGTTGGCCTTGGTAGACGGTGTATGGTTGGGTCACATGTTGGCAACATATGCCTTGCCTTTTGTTAAACCAGAAAATGATACTGAGCCTCCGGGTGGAACATGGCAACAGTCGATAGATTCTGCCATATCGGCGACAAAACAAGCATTCCCCAACGGTAAGATTATTTGTTCAATGGATAAAAAAGCGTTTAGAGGATGGCAACGTCAAGCCATTAGAGATTATCTTTTACAGCAGAGGATTCCGTTACTTACAACAAAACAAATCCTCGAAGCATTAGGCAAATAATCACAACCCTCATCAATCTCCTGATTGAGGAATAATTGATGGTAGCAAAGGCGGGTTGGTTTTCTAGACTTGTCGTGGCCATGACAATTCGCATGCCAAAATGGTTTGTCGGTTGGGTTTCGCGTCGCTACGTAGCAGGGAATACTATTCCAGAGGCAATCAAGGTTATGCAGAGATTAAGCAAGGAAAATGCTTGTTTTACCGTTGATGTTTTGGGTGAAGAGATTTCAACAATGGATGAAGCGCAGTATTTTTTTGATGAATATACTCGACTAATAGATGCGATAATCAAGCATGATATAGATTCACATCTGAGTATTAAACCAACTGCGTTTGGTCTACTAATCGATCCAGAAAAAGGCTATAC
>DUJJ01000130.1:2683-3931 GCA_013329865.1 Candidatus Poseidoniaceae archaeon | reverse complement strand
CATCGAGTGACTCAAGCAACCATAGATGTAGTTGTGGACCTCCATAAAGAAGGACTTCACAACGTTGGTACCGTATACCAAGGTAGGCTTTTTCGCGCTTTAGATGATATTGATTATCTTGAACAAAAATTGGGCGCGGCTGCCGATTACAGAATTTGTAAAGGGATTTACCTAGAGCCTGAGAATATTGCTCATACTGGCTACGCAGAAATTGTAAGTGCGACAAACACGTGTATTGACAAGATGCTGCGGGCTGGGGCGTATTGTGCAGTAGCATCTCATGATAAGCCGGTAATCGAGCATACGCTTTCCGCACTGGAATCATATGGTATGGGTCCGGGCAAAGCAGACCCTAGAAAAAATGCTGGCGGCGCCAGAGGTGGCAAAGGTCCTGGGTATGAATTTCAAATGCTACTTGGCGTGCGTGGACCACTCAGGCGTAAACTCGCAGCGGCCGGTCATAAGACTAGGGTTTATGTGCCGTATGGGGAAAAGTGGTATGAGTATAGCATTAGAAGACTACAGGAGAATCCGACAGTTGGAGCTCAAGTGGCCAAAGCATTCCTAATGCCGTGGACCAATCGGCCCTGATTACTTTCTTGGCCGTTTCTTCTTGCGTTTATTACTGGGAGTAACCCTCTTCTTAGTGACTTCTTTTGGCGGCTCCGGATTAGGATTATAGCCGAGTCTACCTTCTTTCCAAGCCTGACGTCGCTCACGTGGGGTTTTTGGTTCAAAGTGTTCCAAATTTGGTGGTTCGTGTAGGTATATTCGTTTGATATCCTGTGCCTCGACTGTCCCTCTAAGGGTCCTACCTGCGCCTGTGTGTATTGCTCTAATACGCCAAACTTCGCCTTGATAATCGATTTTTGTATCCGCAGTAAATTTCGTTCCGTAATCAACGAGCATTGATGAGGAGTCGGAGTATTCACCGCGTGTTGTGGTTATTTTTACTCGCACCATATCAGTCCTCAGTGCTGAAATAATTGCTGCATCAGTTGACATTAGGGTTGTTTTCTTGTGACCACTATTATCGATAATTTGATTTATTGACCAAAGCATTTCATCATCTTCAAAAACATCTCCGACGGTTAACTCTTCATCATCATCGAGTTCAATTTCAGTCCGTCTCGAATGGGGTCCATCAGTAAGGATGAAAGGAACGGTTATTGATTTTGGTTGTCTAATATGTAGGTTAGTTATTGCAGCACATGTGGTACATTTGAGCAGTAGGTCTCTTCCATTACC
>DUJJ01000130.1:0-2295 GCA_013329865.1 Candidatus Poseidoniaceae archaeon | reverse complement strand
AATGTAACATTCTCGACAACCTCATCGAAGTCCTCGGTAGCGTCCGTAGCCGTCATGGTATCAGCCGTCCCATAGCCTATCAGGTTTCAAGTAATCGGAAGAATTAATGATACGAGAGTTCATCAATCGCTGATAAGTGGGATATTCATGAGCGATAATGAAGAGGTTTCGATAAATCGTTCTGATTTGCTCGGACATATATTTGGGAAACCAGCAGACCTGCCGCGCGACGAGCCAGAGATTGCGGCCAATATCAATGAACAATTGCAACACATGGGATTAATCACCTGGCCGATATCAGTGATAAGAAGAGTTCGCGACGGCATTTATCGTATCTCACCGAGGAATGTGCTCGAGGTCGGTGGCGGCATAGGTCATAGAACTGCTTGGTTACTTGATTTATTTGAAAGTCAGGGCAAACCATACAGGTATGATATCGTCGAGCAGGGTAACAAGTTTGCGGTTATCATAAAACGATTGATTGACAGATACGATGCATCCAACTGGACCAATATCAAGGTCGGAGAATTGCCAACCCTAGCTGCCGAAACAATGGCATGGAAAGCAGCAACAATCACCGGATTAGATTCTGGCGACGCACCGCTAATCACCAACTATGACATAATTATCATCGATGAGCAACCCGAAACTATGGCCAAAGCGATAGAGAGTAGTTTGCCATTATTGAGCCCTGACGGTGTTTTGGTTACAACCGAGCCCATGGTTCCTTCCGGTGATGTCAAGGAGGGTGATGATGAAAAGATGGCATTAGTTGATGGGTTTAATGATTGGATAAATTTGATCAAATCGTCACATCAAAATTACTATATCGCATTCATACCAGTTTTTGAAGGAACAATTGTCACCTTCATAAAAAAGTAATCACTCAAATACTGCGAGCAGATTTTCTAACTGTAACATTCCATACCCGTAGTTGTCATCATGTCCATCTTGACTCGGTTGAGGTTTTGCTGTATCCATGAGTGCTTGTTTTATCTGAACAACTGTGTCTGATGTCCCGGATGAATTATTTGCGGCTAAACCCGGATTAGCTTCCAGTAATATGGCGATCGCTCCGGTAACAAATACTGTTGCTGCGCTGGTTCCGTCAACTATTGACCAAGTTCCCTCATTATTGATTACCGGGACGCCTTGGGCTGGTGCAACAATCTCTGGCTTTTTGTGCGGGTCTTGGCGGGGTAAAATAATTGGAAATAGGTTGCCGTTGTTATCACCGGTGGATGAACCGCTCCAGTGACTGCCGTCTTCAGTCACCCCACCAACTGAAATTACTAACCTCTCACTCGATGGGTGAGCAACATCCCCGTCATCATCCGGTCCACCGTCGTTACCAGCTGCGGCAACAACGATTACTCCCTGATCAATAGCGTCCTCAGCAGCATCGCCAGAATCTCTGCCAGAAAATGGATTGAATGGAATTATTCCGGGAGCTCCTCCAAGCGATAGTGATATGATATGCACACCTTGTTCCACACACCAATCAATTGCCTCAGCAACAACTCCATCATCACCGGATCCGTTACTAGTCAATGCCTTGGCGACATATAGGTCGACACCGGTTGCTACACCTTTCATCCAGCCATCAGCGACAAGAATCCCTGCCATGCTGGTGCCGTGACCCTGGTCATCATAGGGTTCCTGCTGGTTATTGATGAAATCCCGCCATGCAATGAGATTTATGTCTGTTAGGTCCCGGTGACTTGTATCAATACCCGAGTCAACAATGCAAACTTTAACACCGCTTCCGTCTAGTTGTGATTCGTCAATTTGAATCAATTCAGCATACACATCTTGGGCGAGTAGTGCATCACTGGTTGGCCGTGGCGCAAACGGGTTATTTTCTTTGAGTATCTCGATGACGTATGCACTTGAGAAGACTAACACAAGACTTAGACAAATCAATACTACAAGTGTTCTACGCGACCTATCTTGTGGCTCAACCAAAGTTGCGTTAGGTATCTGATTTTGAGGAAGGTCATCAGTAATTTCATCCATGATAATCAACTAAATGCTTCGACTGCTTCAGTAAAGGTATCGGCAAAAAGATTTGCATCTTCCTCAGTGTTGTAGAAGTATGCTGATGCTCTCAGAGAACCATTAACATGGCCGCGTGCATTAAACCATGAGTGCACACAGTGTTGTCCACTCCTAACCATAACATTAGCAGCCTCATCTAGCAATATGGCAATATCGTGAGATGGTAAATCACCCATTAGAATTGAACAGATACCGCCTCGTTGATTAGCATCCTCTGGGCCGATAATCTCAATAGCG
>DUJJ01000131.1:2077-13175 GCA_013329865.1 Candidatus Poseidoniaceae archaeon | reverse complement strand
CCACTGCCAACAGGATACTCTATTGTTTCTAATCCATTGACATCAATCATACCGAGTAATTGTTCGGGGGGTGATTGCGGTTGAGAAATCAACTGCTCGAATAGTTTGCTATCATCACTGAATGGAATATCATTTGCGAAATTAGTAGGGTAGTTGTTTACTGAATCATACGCTTCGCTGGTGGCTACCGAAGTAGCTGGGTTGGGAACTGCGGATTCCTGCATTCCAAGCATTTGCTCCGCTATGTTATACTGTTTATCAGAATCCCAGTCTTCAACAACTTCGCTACGTCTCGAACCGCGAGCAACTAGGACCAACATTGCTAGTAAACCGATTGCCAATATTGCTCCAGCGGAATAGATAAGATCATTTGCCACAGAGGGGGCTAAATCTGCGTTATCACCAACACCATCACCGTCTGTATCTTTGGTTTCGTCAGGGTCTTCGGGGAAAGCATCATCAATGTCAGGAACACCATCACCATCGCCATCAAAAGCATCGAACGTTGTTTCACAGAGCAATATCAAAATGTCGATTTCAGACCGTGATATTTGGCGGTTGGAGTTGCTATCAATCTCAAAGAAGTTATACTTGTTTTCATACACTTGTGATGATAGTTTCTCAATGCTAATTTCCTTGTCATATGGTGATAATTGTTCAAATGTTGAGGTGAGTTCATTTGAACATGAGCAAGTTACTTGGAGTAATTCAGCGAATTCTATTTCCCCGTCAACATTTGAATCGGTGATAGCGAAGTCAAGTCTTGCTTCGTTTATCATTACCGACCTTAACTCATCGGCACTGAGCACACCGTTGCCGTCACGGTCATTGTCTGCCATCTCGGACTCCGCAATTTCTCGACAATTTTCTTCAATAACAGGATCAACAATTTCAACAGGTTCTGGCACTGGATCAATGAATTCAGCGTAACTCCACACCGCAACTATGGTTACGTCACTTATGTCATCAACAGCAGTCAATGTGATATCAAATCTGCCATTTGCTGGGAAGTCAACGGTAATCATTTGCTCTGTTCCTTCACCATATGACACCTCGGTTACTGGTTCTGAATCAAAGTCACTGCTGGTTGATTGACGGCCTTCACCTTTCATGTAATCATCTTCTTCCAACATATCAAAGAGGTCTTCAAAGCCAAACACCAATTCATTTCCGGTGGCAGTAATCGTCAAATCGCCGCTTCCGCCGAAGGTTTGTATGGTCAGAAACTCTCCTGGAGAGGTAAGTTCGGCAAAGAAACTCATGGACTCGCCTGCAGGTGCATCGATACCTGAAACTTCCTCAGCATTGAATAATTGAATTGGTGTACCGTCATATTGCCAGACGTATCGATCGGTAAATGATGCAGTAATTATGACATCACCAAATACCATTTCAGTGTTGACCAAAATGTAATAGGTGCCTGGAGTGGGATCATTAAATCCAATTTTGTCACCTGCACCGGGGCTGTTACTACGATGCGTGTAATCAGTTGTCGAGGGTGAATCTGCTAACTTCACAAATATTGATGCCTCGCCAAAGCCGTCGCTGAGGTCAATTTCTAGTCGTTCAACGGTTTCAGGCACGTTCACTTTGAAGTATTGGCTAAGGCCATCATATCCGCTGATAGGTCCGTACGGAATTCCCGGCATTAATTCAATAGCATCCTCCGGCTCGATATTGTCAGGTTCAAAAGCCATTGAAGCAACAATTGTGAAGTCGTTGGCTTTGCCATAGGTATATGCCGTAACATAGTAAATTCCTGGTGACAAGTCATATAGCGCTACCTGATGATCATTTCCTGGACCAGTTGACCAATCAGATTTCGCGTCAACATCAACAAAGCCACCGATTACTCCAACATCATCAAAATCTTCAAACCATGGTTCTTCCCATCCAAAGAATGAGTTGAATGGGTCCGGAACAGTCACTGATGATATCGCTAGGTCGACATTGCCAGTCCCGCCATAGGTCTCTATTGTTAACGATGAGAGATTTTCTGCAGCATTAACGTAGTAGTGCAACACTCGGTCTTCGTCTGGTGCCCCTCGTGACGGATTTATTTTTTGGCTGGTAACTGGAATTTCGTTCACCAATTCTGTCATTTCATCAAGCGAGGGTGGAGGATCAGCAATTTCTGCATAAGCGTAGATTGTGAGGTCGTCAATATCGGTTTGAGGTACGATTACCATCCACATAATACCTTCATCCGGCCACGAGTAGTCAACCCACATGTAATCGTAATTATCTTCTCTAATGTCATCATATTCCCATGGGTTTGGAATGTAATCATGGGCAAAGTAAGCATCGAAATTATACTCACCCCAGTCATCCCAATCATCGTAAGCAAAGTATACATCAAGGTATAAATTTCGTGTGTATTCTTCAACTTCCATGAAGAACAGTAACTGGTCCCCCTCTTGTCCGCTTATTTCGTATACTTCCTCATCAGAAAACAACTCGATAGCTTGAGCAACGAGGGTGCCATCTGGCATGACCCAAGAAGCGCCATCGATTTCGCCGCCAAATTCTTCCGTTGAATCATCGGTGAACGAACCTTCTCCTTCGAGGAATTCCCAGGTTAGTGTATGCTCCATGTTACTAATCACAATATAGTCAATCATCCCGTAATAAAAATTGCAGTCACATCCAGCTCCCATCTTGCCAAAAAATAGTTCATCACAATCTTCGCCTGATTGGTAACAGTCGTTAGAACCGAAATCACCTTGTGGGATTAACGCATCTTCAGCAGATATTTCCCCCGCTGGAATCCCGTCTATGTAGAACTGGCCGCCAATATTTTCTTGAATCTCAACAGTTACCTCGGTCCAGACATCCTCTGATATGGTCCTGTTAGAGTTTGGATGCTGCGAAATAGAATACTGACTAGAATATGCTAACTCTCCGTCGTTGATATATAATCCCCAACCGTAATCACCAAGCATAGTAATAAATTGTATACCTGTAGAATCAGGTGTATTAATCAATGCAGTAATCGAGATACTATTGGTTAATTCGGGTATTTCATCTTCGATGATTACGTGGTCGTCTTGACCGTCAAAGCGCAGCGCGTAGTCTACGGCATCACCAACTTCTACCACACCATAAACTGGAAAGTATTGTGGGTCGTCTGTCAAATCATTCCATGTTCCAGGCATTATGTTGCCCATATTGGTTCCTGCAATGTGGACAAAGTTCTCCGTATCGCTGTCAGATGGTTGGTCCACACCCCAGTTTCTGTAGTGGAACGGTGTGCCATCATGCCACCGATAATCATCTTCATCATCTGGGTCTGAAAGTCCAATCCACAAATGCCTCGACTGGTTATCAAATGAACCAAATGTGTCGAATACCCACTGATTTTCATCCTCATCATCAATTGTTGTTAGGAATCCGTCCAGTGCTCGGGCGACAACCGCCGATTCGGTCCATGAACCCGGGCTTAGGAGGTGATATGTTTTGTTGTTGTTTGGATTGACAGCAGTGTGCAAAACCTCGATATCAGATACCATTTGTGCTTGGGAATTTGTTGTTAGTAGTGGCGCAGTGATAGACAGCAAAAAAATCGCAAATAAGGAGAGGGACTTACTGTAAACACTCATGTTAACAGTGTCTGCTTGCAATGGCACCATTAAAAAGTAGTGGTATGGTGATTTTGCTATCTAGTCATCTTTTTGCCGCCGATCCTCAACTCGGTTTCTAACGGCATCTGGTGCTCCCAAGCAAATTCTTTGACAATCCTCCACCCCTTTTCTGATCCTTCGTAATCTTTGACCTCAATGATTTTGTTTCTGGTGTTAGCTTTGAAAGCCGCAACAGGCTCCGCGTTTTTGAATACTAAATAAGCGGAACCAAAACCAAATCGCTCTTTCAGGACGTCAGCAAAGTAGGGGGATATTGGGTCACTTGGAGGGAGGACAAAGTCTCTGATTGGTCTGATGTCTTTGGCTTCTTCAAGCAGTTCTTTGCGACCCCAGCAGACTTCGTGCAAATCCTCAATGAGGAAACCTTTGATCAACGTGCCATCCAGTTCAAAAGAGTTCAAAACTGATTTTATTTCTTCTGGCTTGAACGGGGTTCCTGCCAGTCTCATAAACTGCTTCAGCGTAATTATTGGATACTCTTTGACCATGTTTCGCAGGTATTCCTTCCGTAGTTCTGTGGGATCAACAGATTTATTCGCTATTACTGTCCTGAAACCACCCCTAAAATCTTGCACAATGTGCCCAGTTCTTATGAGTGGCTGAATTAATTTACGGAACTCGGATTGCGATAAGGCATGACGTTCTTTGAATATATTTGGGTCAGAATTACTAGCAAAGAAGTCCACTATGTCGAGTAGGTCTTCGTCTGCTGGGATGCCTCTAATCACGAGTAAATCTTGGAAATGCTCGTAGGTAGCCCATACCTGATGGCCGCGGAGATTCACCCCTTGATGCAAACGGTTAGCACTGGCCATACTCTTCAAGTCAGCGCGATAGACTTCGCATCGCCCCCTAAGCGCAAAGTCGTCTCGCACCTCAGGAATTTTGCGCATGGCAATAACTTCATTTTCTAACCTTGTGTTTTGGTGAAGGAAGTGGCGGTGAAATAGGGCTCGTTCGGCAATTTCTCTAGGTTGCGGGTCAACAATTCCACCCCTAATCATTCGTTCCCCAGTCAGTTTGAAACCGATATTTTCTAAGTAACGCCGGGTTTCTTGATCTAGTTGTGATACAGGTTCGCTGTTAAAATTCGTTAATACTGCAACATCAACGAGTTGGTCAGAGTGATTATCTAGCAGTGCCGAGAATGCGTCACAAAATTCCTCAATGTAGGCATTTGGTATGTGCAGGTCTTTCACCTCTAAGTAATCGTTTACTTTGAACATCAATACCTTGCCAATAGGGTCTACACCTTTGAAAACGGGCAAATACCAACCGCGGTCTAGTATGCTCCGAACTTCCCAGATAAACCTCGAAACATAGGGGTCAGATTGAGTTAGTATTCTCAGCTTACCATCTTCTCTACTGGGTCGCTTGAGAAGGTCAACTTCTTCGGGCATGCAGTAAAATGCTTCGGGTTCTGGTACTAAGGAGACAACTTTAGCAATTTTACCCGCCTTTTCTAAATTCATTAGAGCAATGGTCAAATCCTCATAAGATTTTGTCACGAAGAACCTAAGTGTATGTGACTTTATTGGACCCAGTCGTTTCACAACATCAACTAGTGAGTCTTCGAAACTAGTTGGCTGGTAGACGCCATGAACCCGATGAAATAACGATAATTTTCTTCTCCTGCCGACGACATCCTCGAATTGTTTCACGACAAGCATCTGTCGTTCTAAATTATCTAACGCTCTCTTAAGATCTCGTTGTAAGGACTTGAATTCGTCACCTTTTGGGAAATCTTGCATTATTTCTTGACGTGTTACATTGATTCCTGGTGGGATTTTTTCCAATAACTGTTCTTCCATTGGTCCAATCCATGGGTCGGGCTTCAAACCTAACAGCATCGGAATATTCTTTTTTGTTGTGTAGCCAATTCGATTATGCAATAACCGTCCCATTATTACATCAGAATCCATTTGCAAATCTTTCCAATCTTTGAATCTAAATTCATCTACTCGATATAGTAACTCTTGTTGTTTCTGGAATATTACATGAGAGTCAAACGCGGAAAAACCATCTTCGTATTTGGCGAAGGATTTGTCAAATACCATGTTTTGAACCCAGCGATATTCAACGACTTCTTCTTGCCCACCAGTAAGCCGGTGCTCATCAATTTTCAAGATGTATTCTGCATCATCCGTTTGCTTGTAGAAGCCGACTGAGATGACATTTCTAGATTCCAACTCGTGTAAAAGTCGGTCCACCAATTGCTTAGAGAAGGGTAGCCTACTTTCAATTTGATCAGCCATTTTTGGACCTTCACTACCGAGCATTTCGATAATCTTGACACGCATCGCAACATGTGGGTCACTAATTTTCATGGTCTTCCATTGGGTTGGCTTCAATCCGTCATAATCTATGGCAATTTCATACTCCATTCCTTCGGTATGTAATTCCCTGAGATCTTTTACATCCTTGCCGCCATTAGTTGCTAAGCAACCTAGTGTGCCATGAATTTCAGCCATGTATGGAGTGAACCACTTCTCATCTAATTCGACAGAACCAGTGTTGCGAATTTTGACAATTTCACCGCTGTGGCAGAGTTCTTCGACCCAATTACGCATGACATCTGGAGCAATCCCCTGCAATTTCTCTCGGTATAGCGGATTATTGAAGGACTTCTCGAGACCACCACCATGCGACATTAGTTGTAATAATTCTGCAGCATTCTCTGGGATAGGTGCTTTGTTCAAGTAGTAATCGTTTAGTTCTTGTTCAGACAACTCCGTTGCCAAACTCCGGGTCCCGAGCAGCCTTTGTAGGATTGTAGGGTCGATATCCTTGACTAAAAATGCCCTAGTTTTCATCGACATTAAATCTTCAAATGCCGACATGAACAATGACATTCCAAGCCTTGAGGGTATGGTCATTTTTTGGTGGACAATTCGGGCTTTCCCTTGAACACACAAATCTAGGAATTCATTTAGACTGTTCAAGTCAATATCAGAAAACATGATTTCATTTTTTGCTTCGCGCATCAATAAACTATCTTCGATTGTTCGGTGCTTATTGAGTAATGCATCGGCTCGTTGTTGGAATACCTGTGGGCTTATCTCATCTGCACCAATTCGTTTGGGTATGATTAGTGATCGACCTGCAACTTCTTTGAATCGCTTGGCGAATATTTGCGTGTTGATGATATATCGCTCAATGACCTCGATGTGATTGTGACTCTTGAACGAGTCATACATGTCTCTCGGCTCAATTTCTTGCGAGGTTCTTAGTAACAAGCCATTCTCATCAAATGACATCTCTATTACACTGATTCCGTTTGCTTCGGCTAATCCCGCAAGGAAGTAGCCAAGTGCGGTGTTAAAACCTCTTCCACGACAGGTAGTTATCATGTAAGTGGGGTGGCCGCCACTAATGATCTGTTCAACTAGAATCCTGTCAGGGTCGGGGACCTGAAATGAATCTATCGAGTGTTCTTCTAAGTGTCGAGCGATTGAGTTAGCTACAATATTTGACAAGCCATATGCGTCACACAATATCATCCTTGGGTCCATCTCTTTGCGCAGCGCCACAATACAATGGCCAATTAGTTCTAATAGCGCACTTGATAATTCTCTCGACCTAGACCGCGCCTCTCCAGACCATGATGGCACGGTTGGGCGATAACCAGTTACAGCCGTAACGTTAACCCTAGTTCCTTGAATATTAGTCACTCGATATGTTGAGCCACCAAGCAAAATCACATCGCCACTGCGTAAATTTGAGACAAACGAGCCACTTAATTGTCCCAAGACAGAACCTTCGGCATTAAACACCAAATACGAATTATCAGGTGCAATAGTGCCGATATTTGTGTAATATATCATTCTAGAATAACCACGCTTACCATAGATATTCTCCTCCCAGTCAACCCAAACTCGTCGTTCTTCTTCCAGCATATCTAATACTTCAATGAAATCATCATACTCAAAATTTCGATAAGACCAGGCGTTGACTATAACTTCGTAAGCTTCATCGATATCTATTTGATTTATTATCACTAGACCAATCATGAACTGAGATACTACATCTAGACAGTTTTCTGGGAAATGAAGAATGTCCATTTCACCTTTCTGTATGGCGGATTGTAACGCCGCAAGTTCAATTAAATCATCCACACTTGTAGGTAAAAATCTCGCTCGTGGTATACCACCAACATGGTGGCCTGCACGTCCTATCCTCTGCAGAGCAGTTGCGATATCTCCAGGGCTGCCTACCTGGATAACTAAATCTACTGAACCAATATCAATTCCCATTTCTAATGATGAGGATGTTACTACCGCCCGCAGATGACCGTGCTTCAGCCGTTTTTCGACGTCTAAGCGTATTTTCTTATCCATAGACCCATGGTGTCCGGCGACCAAATCACCCAAATGTGGCCGTAATCTTTGGACTAGGGTTTCTGTCATCTTCCTCGTATTAGCGAATACTAATGTTGTATTATGGGCCGCGATTAAATCAGCGATTACCTCAATATTTTTTTCCAGCACTTTCATTACCGATAAGTCACTAAATCGATTATCAGGAATGATAATATCCATATCTAGTTCCCTTGATCCCGATACTTTCGCAATGCAAACCTGACTCTCTTCACCACGGCTTTCGCGATCATCACTCGAGACTAGATATTCAGCAACTTTCTCAAGTGGCTCCATGGTTGCGGAAATTCCAATTCTCTGAACTGGAATTTGCAGTAACGTATCAAGATAAGATAGTGTCAATCCGAGGTGAACACCTCGCTTGGTTGGTACCAATGAATGCAATTCATCTACAATCATATATTCAAGCTCACTGACGATTGGTTGGAATTTTTGCGATGTTATTGCAATAGCAAGACTCTCGGGTGTGGTAATTAGGATGTGAGGTGGGTGCTTGAGCATCCTCTGTCGTTCTGATTGCGGAGTGTCTCCAGTCCTTAGTCCGACTTTTATTTCTTGAGCTCTGTCGGGTAGATATCGTTCAGATATTTCTGTCAGTGGCCCAATTAAATTTCTCTGTATATCATTTGCCAGAGCCTTGATTGGTGAAATATATACACAGTGAACCTTCTTCTTTAATTTACCTTCTAAGGCCATCCGCACGAGTTTATCTATGATAGTCAAGAAAGCAGTAAGGGTTTTTCCCGAGCCAGTTGGAGAACAAAGTAACAAGTGCTTTCTGTCCATTATCGCCGGTATTGCGAGTTTTTGTGGCCTAGTGAAATCTGGAAATTTATCCTTGAACCAGTTGCGCACTGGGGGTGACAACATAGCAAGAAGGTTGTCAGTATCCTGTGGATTATCAAGATACTCTATCTTCACCATTTTATTTCACAATCCCGATGCTCCGCAGTGAACGAAACAACTACTTCAAAACTTCGCTGGATAGTATAGCATTCTATTGATTCAAACTTTGAAGTCAATGTTGGGTTAGAATATCCAAAACATCCTGCGACAAGTAACAGCACGCCATACAATACCTTTGGTCAACCTATTGAAGAATAAGTCCAGTAAACGGTCTGGCATCTTGAACATGATGCTACCTATTTTGAACGAGCGCTTTGAATTTTTCATTACTTTACCCATTTGTTGGCGCCAAACTTTTTCATAATTTGATAGCGGTTCGCCGTATTTAATATGCCGGGCAATGGTTTGCCCAGCAATGCGACCACCAACCATTGCGATAGTAATTCCAGCACCATTTGAGGGTAATACCATGCCAGCAGAGTCTCCTACTAACATCAAATTGCCCTTGACAAATTGTTTTATGGTTCCCGACATGGGTAACGAGCCGGCTCCCTTGAACGTGGTCTCACCAGGATACTTGTCGATAAATGCTTTCGAGTATATGTTTAGAGGTTTGCCTTTAGCGAAGTTTTTCTGAATACCAAGTCCGATGTTGGCGCCTTCGGATTTTGGGAACATCCACGCATATCCACCCGGAGCCATTGAACCAAAGTGTAATTCTACGGCGTCACCGTAATTTCCGTCTTTGAGTTCAAATTTTACGGGTATGTTGGTCGATTTTTCTGCCCAAAACTTCCTTCTTATCGGATCTTTATGGCCACCAGCACCAACTATCACTTTCGCAGAGTATGTTGTTCCATCCCGAAGTCTAATCGAATTCTCATTCACATCTTCAACAAATGCCTTGGTCAAATACTGCGCACCGCAATCTTTAGCCATCGCTACAAGTGCCTCATCATGCGCCACTCGATTGAGTATCAATCCTTCAAAATTGTAGGACAAGGATTTCCCCGATGGTGTTATGATATTCATAGTGTCGCAGGTCCTAGATATTGCGTGCTCAGGCGTCTGAAATAGGTCGTCCATATCAGGAACATCAGGACACAATCGCCTCATCTCATCATTTGTTGGCACTAGTTCGCCGCATTGCAATGGCGAGCCAATTGAGGCTCGTGCATCAACAACCAATACGGAGATGTCTGCTTCGGCCGCATATCTTGCAACAGTACTACCGGCAGGTCCGCCACCGATTATAATCACATCATAATCGAATTGTCGTGGCATGAAGGAGCCTGCCGGGGGATATTCTTAACCATGCGTATTCACTAGATTTCACTATTATCAACGGTCAGTTTCAAAGGTGATAAACTACACGACTTACATGGTAAGGGCAATGGCTGAGGAATCAGGGTCAAGACTCGAACGTATGTCCGGCATGCTAAAACGACGAGGATTCATTTTACCAGCCTTTGAAATTCATGGCGGTTCCAAAGGACTGTATGACTTTGGACCAAACGGCGGACGATTACGCAACCGAGTAAATCAAATTTGGTTGGACCACTGGATATCATTAGGCAATGTAGCCGAAATTTCCTGTCCGACCATTACGCCTTACGAGGTTTTGGAGGCTAGCGGACACGTCGGCGAATTCTCTGATTTTATGACGGCATGCCTTGCTTGCGATGATGTAAGTAGGGCTGACACACTATTAGAGAAAGACCATCCTAATCCTGATTCTTTGTCAAAATTAGAGCTAAATGACCTGCTAAAGGTGGTTCAACCCGAGTGCCCGAGTTGTGGTAGTAATCAATGGGCACCAGTAATCGCCCAGAATCTGATGTTCAATACAACAATTGGAGCTGGTAACTCGGGGCGTGCAGGATTTCTCCGTCCCGAGACTGCACAAGGTATGTTCACATCATTCCCAAGTTTATACCGACATTTTAGAGAGAAGTTACCATTTGGGGCCATTCAAGTTGGCAAAGGCTACAGAAACGAGATTTCCCCGCGGCAAGGCATGATAAGACTTCGTGAGTTTAACATGGCTGAGTTAGAGTATTTCATAGACCCAGAGATGCCCCTAGACCATGACTTTACCAAGTGGTCAGAATATGAATTTAATTTGATAAGTGAAGCCAAGGGCGAAATCAAGTTATCAATCTCTGCGGCAGTTGATGCAGGAATAGTTCGTCATGGTACAGTGGGATATTTCATAGCAATGACACATGATTTCTT
>DUJJ01000131.1:0-1693 GCA_013329865.1 Candidatus Poseidoniaceae archaeon | reverse complement strand
CCGAAATGGCTCATTACGCGACGGATTGCTGGGACGCAGAAATACTTGGCTCCTATGGTTGGATAGAGTGCGTTGGAATAGCCCATCGCGGTTGCTATGATTTGGAAGCCCATGAACTGTTTACTGGTAAATCACTCAGAGCCAGACGTGATTTTGCAGAACCGAAAGAAGTAGTAGTTGACGGCTGGACTATCGATGGTGCAGTTGCCGGTCCGACATTCAGGTCGTTAGCCAATAAGGTAAAAACCGCAGTTGAAAAATTACCAAAATCGGTTAGTTTCCCTCATACATTGGATATTGATGGGACACCGATAACGGTAGAAAAGCAGCATGTGAAACGCTTGCAGAGAACAGAAACTGTTACTGGTGAATGGTATATACCACATGTTGTCGAACCGGCATTCGGGATCGATAGAATTATTTGGCATATTTTGGACCATGCCTACCAAGAAACTACTAAGCAAGACGACATCTATACTCTGATGAAGTTGAGCCCAAACATCGTGCCAGTTGACTATGCTGTCTTTCCACTCTTTGAAAAAGACGGTATGGGAGAAATTGCGCGTTCGGTAAATCAGCAACTTAATGGCAAAACTGGCATAGTATCAACCTATGATTCTAGTGGTTCAATTGGGCGAAGGTATGCTAGGGCTGATGAAATTGGCATACCTATCTGTGTGACAGTAGATCACCAATCAGTGGAGGACAATACGGTCACAATTAGGGACAGAGATACAGGTGAGCAAAAGCGAGTGAGCATTGTAGACCTTTGATATTCATCATCAAGAATTGAATCGTGTGTTAAACTTGAATAACCCTCGTCACCGGGTTGATTTATGGCTCCTGTATCAGATTGGACGGAAAGGCATCGTCCAGCCTCAGAGAGCCATTTAGAAGGAAATGAGACTCAGCGTCAAAAAATCCGTAAGTGGTTAGATGATTGGAAAATCGGGATACCGAAAAACAAAGCAATCTTGTTAGTAGGTCCACCAGGAGTCGGTAAAACGACAATAGCGCGTGCGATTGCTCAAGACATGGGATGGAATGTCATTGAATTGAATGCCTCAGACGCTAGAAATGCGGCCTCGATTAGAAAAGCTGCAACTAAGGGTGCAACACATCGGTCGTTATTCTTTAATCCGGAAGAGAATAATAAAAAAACGCTAATCCTAATTGATGAAGTAGATCATCTCTCAGGCGGATTACGCTCGGTCAGTGAAGCGCGCATCAACGACGCGATAAAGGTCAATCTCGATTCCTCGGAAAATGTGCAATTAAAGGGTGATACTGGTGGGAAGGCAGAATTGCTTAAGCTCCTAGCAGAGACCAAGCAACCAGTTATACTGGCTTGTAATGAGGTAATGGGTCTGTGGGGTAAGTCATCCAACTGGCGCTCGACAAGAGAACGATTTCAACGCCTGCTTGTTACCATCAACTTCGAAAGGGCAAGCAAAGATGCATTACGCAATATTGCAAGACGAGTGTTAAAAGCCGAAAAAATTGATTATGACACCCCAGCAATTGAAGCGATAGTCAACAATAACCCGGGTGACCTTCGAGCACTTGTTAGGGATTTGCAGGTTATTTGTTCGTCAGTGAATGGTTCTATTAATGAAACAATAGTAACCGATTATGTAGAAACTGCTGAACGCGATGTGTCGGTGGAGGTTTTTCCGGGCTTGGCAAAATTATA
>DUJJ01000183.1:13768-17055 GCA_013329865.1 Candidatus Poseidoniaceae archaeon | reverse complement strand
GAGTTAGTGGCTCGCTTGGAAGAATAGATAATACGGAGTGGTTCAGTAAATGGACCGAATTGGTGTAATTGGTGGAACGGGGCTCATCTCAATCGATATTGAGGCCCAACATCAACCGCTACTTCAGCAAAAGAATCTATCAGTTGTCAGAACTGACGACATAAGTGCAGAAACTGAGTTTGGTATTGTCCCACTAAGATGCATTACTCTAAACTCACGAGAAAAACCAAAAGAATTGATTTTCCTTCAACGCCACCACAATCATAGCCATCCGAACAAACCACCACATATGATTAATCATAAAGCCAATATTAAGGCTCTAGAACAATCGGGATGTGAGGTAATTATTTCGGTTTGCTCAACAGGCACAATGGTCAAAGATTTTCCACCGGGAAAGGTAGCACTAGCAGGTCAGTACATCGATTTTACCGGAGTGTCAACTAGTTTTAATGACACATTTGCCGTATTCACCTCAGTAACCGAACCATTCTCTTCGGTACTTAATTCCCAACTGGAAACAAAACTCAGAGAATCACAAAAATTTTCACAATCTGAAAAAATGTATTACACATACTGGCTTGCTCAGGGTCCCCATTTTGAGACTCGTGCCGAAGTTGACGCAATTGCTAAACTAGGTGGTGAGATGGTCGGTATGACAATGGCCAGAGAGGTGAAACTCGCTAATGAGTTGGACATTCCATACTCTGCAATCTGTATATCCTCAAATTGGGCTGCGGGCAGAGAGCCAGGTGACCCAAGTGCTGAATTGTCACATGATTTGGTTTCATCACAAGCGAATGAGCGCCTTGATCCAGTAATGGAATCAATACTATCTTTGTTGGAATGAAGTGGAAAGATATATTCTGCGCCTCGTTTGATTTGTTGTATGGACGGAATGTCGGTTACAGATTGGGTCTCCCACGAGCCAAAGTCTGAGTGGGAAGTTATGATGAAAAAGGTGGCAGAATTCCATCATAAACACGATTTTGCGGGGAAAAACGGCCATGATATGGGATATAGAATCGCACTGACTGTCGAGGAACTTGGTGAATTGTCCGCCGCAATAACCAAGGGCAAACCGTTAGCTGAATGCGCAGAAGAGATGGCCGACATACTGATTTTGCTTATGGGTCACTCAATTGCGATGAAACTTGACTTGAAGGCTGCGTTTGAAAAGAAGTATAAGCGAATAATGCAGCGAGAAGCATTGACGGGCAGGTTGGGTGTGAGAGTTACAGAATACCAAAATTCTGACTAGTTACTGCTTCCTCTCAAACAACTCGAATGTCATGTCAAAGTCATCTCGCTCAGCTCTAGTGGTATAGTTAGCAGAAATTAATGAAAACTTTTCGTTGTTTATCTCCGGGGCGAAAGTATCAGCGTCCTCTACTGTGCAATGTATTACTGTCCGATGAACTCGATCGACATACGGTAGAAACAACAGGTATATCTCACCGCCTCCAATAATGAATATTTCGTTGTTTTCAGCTAACCTTAGCACTTCATCAAATGAAGTAGTTTCTACGTCACTGCGCTCGCTACGAGTCATGACTAGGTGTCGACGGTCGGGTAGTTTGCCGGGCAGAGAATCCCAGGTTTTTCTTCCCATTACGATGGTGCCACCAAGTGTGATCCGTTTGAAGTGTTGGAGGTCTGTTGATTGACGCCACGGCAGGTCGCCATCCTTACCAATAGCATTGTTTTGATCGCAGGCAAAAATCATTGTCAGCATGTTACCACTCATACTGAAATTGGTGCCGCAATGTGCGGATGATGCTGATAATTTATTACTTCAATATCACCGTATTCAAACTCGTCTATATTGGTAATTTTTGGGTTCAACTTTAATTGTGGTAATTCCAATGGTTCTCTCGCAATTTGCTGTTTTGCTTGTTCCAAGTGATTATTGTATAGGTGTGCATCACCAATAGTGTGAACAAATACTCCGGGCTGTAAATTACATACCTGCGCCATCATGTGGGTCAATAATGCATATGATGCAATGTTGAATGGAACGCCAAGAAAAACATCCGCACTTCTTTGATATAGTTGGCAATTTAGTTTTCCATTCGCAACATGGAATTGGAAGAAGGCATGACATGGCATGAGAGCCATCTCTTCTAACTCGCCAACATTCCATGCTGACACAATTATTCTTCGACTGTTCGGGTTGGTTTTTATCATCTCTATGGCATTATTAACTTGATCAATAATTCTGCCATCCTTTGCTTCCCACTTGCGCCATTGTTTCCCATAAACTGGGCCCAAATCTCCGTCCTCGTCAGCCCACTCGTTCCAAATCCGAACGCCATTTTCCTGAAGATACTTAACATTTGTATCGCCCTTGAGGAACCATAACAACTCGTAGATGATAGACTTCAAGTGCAGTTTTTTTGTAGTTACCATCGGGAAGCCTTTCGCAAGGTCGAACCTCATCTGATGGCCAAATACCGATAATGTTCCGGTCCCAGTTCGGTCGCCTTTGTCTTCACCTTCGTCTAGAATCCTGCGAATGAGGCTCAGATATTCATCCATACTGTCACCGACCTTACCAAATAGAGCCAGTCTTTGATGATTTTCTATGTCATTTATCACGGCGCACCGAGTGAACTGATACTCTGCATTAACTGGTCGGTAAATTTGCGATATAATTTAGCAATTGCAGCCTTAATTTCAGGTTCGTCTTGTTGCGCTAATTCTTCAATTTGTTCAGCTGTCATGGCGCCACCTTGCGGATTACCCAACCAATCAATCCAAGTTATTTTCTGACCGTAATTTACCTGTACAGGGAGCCATACCTTGGGGTACTTATCCTTTTGCGGTGCCATCATATCTCTAGTGCCAACAAGGGCGATTGGAATTACTGGCGTGTGGGGGAATGATGCTGCTAGTCGCGCAATTCCGGTTTTACCCGGTAACAAGAATGGCTGCTCAGTTTTTTTTGACCTAGTTCCTTCAGGAAATATTCCTAGTGCAGCATTGGCCGCAAGAACATCTGCCGCTGATGCTAGAGCGTTGTCACCACCCTCCTCGCGGTGAGTTTCAATTTGTCCTGTGGAGTTCATGAATAAGCGCAGGAAGAAATTCTTGAAGTGAGCATCTTTTGCTAGATAATGGACCTTTCTCCTAGATGATGCAATGACTAGAATCGGGTCGACATGAGAGAGGTGATTAGCGGCTAGAATAGCTGCGCCACTGCCTGGTATGTGTTCAGATCCGGTTGCTTTAATGCGCGCAATTCCTCTTATTATTGGTGAGAAAATAAAACGTAATATTGAGTAACCGGG
>DUJJ01000183.1:0-13435 GCA_013329865.1 Candidatus Poseidoniaceae archaeon | reverse complement strand
GTGTATGATATCGTACCTTTTCTTGGCTGAATTTGCCAATACGATTCAAGTGTCTTCCAGGCATTTTCAACACGAACCGATTGTTTGTTCATATTACATGCAATGACAACAACTCTTTGATAGTTACTTAAATTATGATGACAAACTTATCCATTAACCCGTAATTGTCAAATTCCCAATACGAAGTATCAAAAGCAACTTAATCGAGCCAATAGTGTTAGGACAGTGGTGGCTTGAACGGCAAAATACCCGCACTTTTCGTCTTGACAATGATACTATGTCTTGTATTTACCCCTGCTTCCTTGGCTGAAACAGAATGGGATGAGGATGGCTGGCTAAATACTAACTTAGTCCAAGAGCGACTAAATAATGGCGACGAGTTTGGTTGTTATGGAATTCCAAGTCTGTCTTGGAGCGCTGACGCTGGAGCCGTTGCGGGGGAGTGTCGTGAATACATTGAACAAAGAACTGTAGCAAGCGTCTGGGGAGATAATCCAATATCGACTTACACACCAAGTGGTCTTGCAATGTCTCAGCATCAAATAATCTCCGAACAAGGTTTTGTTATCCACGGTGACATGAATGGCCTAGATTACACCGCTTGGCATAATTCAACAGACCAACCAACTGACCTCTGGGATTGGTTCAATCTTGGGCGTCGAGGAGGAAGTCTAGAGCAAATAATTGGTTCAGTCGACGAGGTAAAATCAGCGGTCGAGGATGGCGGACTAGTAAACATGTATTGGATAGGCAGAGTCAACGAGGCAACTATTAGACATGACTCTGACATTGAAGACTACATTGCTGAGGACGCTGATGCATGGCTGACAACATGGGGCCAAACGTGGTCTTATTGGACTAAGACCAGATGTTATGAATTCGATCACTCGATATCAACACAAAATGGAAAATATGTGATAGGTTTTGAATCATTGATCAAAGAACAGTGCACTGAGTTATTCCCAGAACGATGGAATGTGCCAATCACCTGGATGATTGACCTCGGCGATGCAGTACTAACTGAGGTCGAGGCAGAAGGGGAAATCATGCAGGATATCAGCGAACAACGACACACAAGTCAAGGTTATTACCGAATAGATGACCAATACCTACATCTCAGTGTGACTGATGGTCAACGAGTCAACATAACAGTGGATAATGAGTATTATGACGTGATGGGAATCAGCCAATTCTGGAATAACCACAGCGCGGCGATTACGATTGCAGCCCATGAAACCACTGATTTATTCAAATGGTCAAAGCGCTTTGTCGATCAGGATGATTTAGTGTTTACTTGGCTGGTCGAACCACGCGCCGTTGATAGCGCGGAGTGGCTACCTTATGCAGCACTGGGCGTAGGGGCTGTAGCCGTTGTCTCCATGATGGTCGTATTGAAGCGCGAAGGACTTGGACCACTCGCGAAGCAAGAAGCAGAATAATTTCGCAATAAATGCTCTTTATTTATCGAAGGCTTGATGAAATAAGGCTATCGAGTTGCCTCTGAGGGGTTCATTGTGGGTGATGGTGATTTGAATATTGATCCATGGAGTAGTACCCAATCTACAGATTACTCGAGAATTATCGACCAATTTGGCTTGTCAAGCCTGACCAATCTAACTCTACCCAACCCATCTCATCTACATAGACGTGGCATTGTATTTGCGCACAGAGACCTAGACTTAGTGCTTCAAGCGCAGAAGACCGGGGATAATTTTGGTGTTCTCACAGGCCTCATGCCAAGTGGCAGGATGCACCTTGGTCACTCAATGGTTATCGAGCAGGTGAAATGGTTTCAGAATCTCGGAGGCGATGTTACTATTGCGGTAGCAGATCTCGAAAGTCAAGCTACACGCGGGGTGAGTTTAGCCAAGGGAAGAGAAATAGCGCTACACGAATATGTCGCAAATTATGCCGCACTGGGTCTTAACCCAGACCTAACGAGTGTTTACTTCCAATCGACTCGAGCGGATGTCCAACGGTTGGGTTTTCAGCTCGGCAGGCGGACTAATCTCAGTGAATTCGAATCAATATATGGGTTCAAAGGTGATACCAACCTTGCCCATGTTCAGGCTCCTATGGTGCAGGTAGGGGATATACTACATCCCCAAACCGAGGAATACGGTGGCCTAAGACCGATCGTTGTTCCTGTAGGAGTTGATCAAGACCCGCATCTAAGGCTAACAAGAGGTATTGCAGCAAAGTCGAACTGGTTCAATATCAAGAATAACAATGGGCCGGGAATTTTAATCGGTCTATCAATTCAGGACGATAACGCAGAGATATTTGGCCAACAAGCTAACGGCAGAATAGACAAATCAAAAGTCAGCGCCATCTTTGCTCAGGTAGTTGAGCGCCTAACTGAATTAGGTTTTTCAGATATTAACTCCAACCCCAAACAAGGAACCATAATTGTTCCAAGCGCAACTAAAACGGACACTACGAAAATAAGGCTTAAGTTACTACAACTTGAGAGAAAACTTGGTGGTATGGGGCTTTTAGCACCATCTTCGACCTACCATCACTTTGCCGTTGGGTTAACTGGAGAAAAAATGAGCAGTAGTAAGCCAAAAACCACGATATTTCTGGACGATGATATCTCAACCGTCACAAAAAAAATCAGAAAAGCATTTTCTGGTGGGCAATCAACAATCGAGGAACATCGGCGTTTGGGTGGTAACCCAGATATTGATGTTGCATATCAATATTTGATGTATTTTTTTGAGCAGGACGACGCATATCTCGCAGAGTTGAACGCGGGTTATCGGAGCGGCAAGATTCTTGCTGGAGAAATGAAACAGATATGTA
This sequence comes from Candidatus Poseidoniaceae archaeon, assembly GCA_013329865.1. Lineage (GTDB taxonomy): Archaea > Thermoplasmatota > Poseidoniia > Poseidoniales > Poseidoniaceae > MGIIa-L1 > MGIIa-L1 sp8725u. The sequence goes on along the minus strand of DUJJ01000183.1, from coordinate 10,630 downwards.
TAGATCAGGCAACTCAGTGGATAGAGAATCACCATGAATTGCGCTCGCAGACCGAACACTTGGTCAGCAATTTTCTGGCACCCGACTCGAAGTAGTTATGCTGAAAACACAGCTGGATCTGGACCGGTGGGTAGTGTAGCAATTTCCTCAGGGGTCAAATCCCTTTCAATTGCCGCTTCATCCATTATCATTGAGTGTCCATGGGGGTCGAGTAATTCAAGAGTAAATGGGTTAGATTTTTGTCCATCTATGTTAGTTAGTTGAGCAATTATCTCTTCTAACTGATTTATTTCATTCATGGTTTGCGATAAATCGGTAGTTTGGTCTTCAATTAATTTGCCTGATACATCGTTCTGTAGATCCCTCAACACCATGTTTATTACCTCGACAAACCGATTTAATACACCCTCGACATTTGATACATAGCCTGTGGCATTGCTACCGGGATTAACCTGTAAATCAAGTTCAGGTATCCTAATCGTGCATGAGGAAGAACGCACGACCCGAGATTTCAACTGGTCTGAATTCACCATCAGTAATGACCAGCATCCAGCCTTTTGTCCCTCGGCAGGTATGAAGTCAGTTTGCTTCCAACCACATGAATGACACAACACCGTAACCTGGGTATGTTCACCGAAGTAAGGTATTTCGTCGATGTGAGCAATCATGTAAACATCCCCTTTTTGATGACAAATAGGACATGCTATGTCGACAGGTGATTCTTGCACTACAATCTTCTCCGACCTAGTTCTTCAGCGCCGGCGGCAAATGCTTCCATTTCCACACCCTTCAGACCTCTGCAACCTGGCGGTAGCAGCATAAGTCTAGTGTCAGTCAACTGTATAATTTGACCGCCTAAATCCCCTTCGATGAATACGTGCATGGCATCGAGCGCAGCGTTAAACTCAGTGTCCCGCTTAATCAAGCGCCCCATTTCAACGATTGAGGCGTGACCATCCGCTAACCAATCCAGTAGTGTTGATGTGCCAGTTATGTCATTTAACACTGCACGATGGACTACTAAGCCGGTATTGCTTGAGGTAATTGGTGGGTCTGGATACTTGTTTCCCAAGTTGTGATATATCTTGGTTGAAGGTACTTGATTTTGGGTTCTAGATTCACTCATGCTCGGCATCTCAAATGTGTTGAGTGAGTCACCAGTGTGCTTTGCCTGATTAGCATCTGCTTCTTTGAGCATTTTATCCGCTTTTGCTAGTTTGTCTAAATCAGGCATGCTCGGCAGTGTAACATCGGCAAATGAATCAAGTGAAGATTGACGGGGGTCATCCTTCTTCTTGCGCTTCATGTCTGTGTCTGAATGTTCCTAGCACAATAATACTGCGATTGATATTACGAAACATATTCATTTTGCTTGGGTCGGGTTACGGCCGAATATCAATATTGAAATATATTGTGCTGCAGCGTATTCTGCACCAATGTTCAAAAGGTGCCGACAATAGGGGAATATCAATGATGATGGATAACAACACAAATGTGCTGAAAACTGGAACTAGCACGCTAGGTATTACATTCAATGGCGGAGTCGTTGTTGGTGCAGACCACAGAGCCACAATGGGTCATTTTATTGCTAACAAATCAGTGCAAAAACTGTTCAAAATTGGTGATCGCCTTGCGCTTACCACGGCTGGACTTGTCGGACACGCCCAATCTCTCTCACGCACACTCTCAGCAGAGGTTGCTTTGTTTGAATTGCGCCGACAACAGCCGATGACTGTTAAGGGAGCTGCCACGCTCACGGCGAACATACTCTCGGGTCGACCTCACTGGGTTCAGTTGCTCATTGTTGGTGTTGACGAAGATGGTGGCCACGTTTATTCGATTGATTCAGCCGGTGGCTCGATCCCCGATGTTTATTGCGCTACGGGGTCTGGCTCACCATACATGTATGGTGTCTTAGAGGATGGATACAAACCTGACATGACTGAGACCGAAGCATTGAAACTTGCAGCACGTGCCCTACATGCATCGGGACAGCGTGATGCAGCCTCAGGCAATGGTATGGATCTCGCAGTAATAACCGAAAAACACGGCTTTGTATTACAAACACAAGACCAAATCAAAAAGTTACTTTCTTGATATAACATTCCCGCAGTTTTCTGCATTGTGCTTGACACATGTGTTGCTAGACTGTGGTATCATTGGGTGAAAAAATGCGCCTCACATTCAAACAATTAAAAGACGAGATTGCTAAAATAGTTCCAAAATCAATAAATTACAAAGTTGATTTAGAAGCCGGAGATATTGCCATAGTTACCGATTCTCCAAAGGAATTTGGCGGTGGAGACGGCTTGGTTGGTAAAATTGCCAAGAAAGTCAAACGGAAAATCAAAATCCGTCCGGATCCCGCAATAGTCAAACCAGAGCAGGAGGCTAGAAATATAATTGAAACGGTGATACCAGAAGAAGCCCAAATCACTCAAATTTACTTTGATGCATGCTTCAGTGAAGTCATAATACAATGCAAGAATCCTGGGGAAGCGGTTGGCCGTCGAGGAGCCAATGTGAGTGAAATTAGAGATAAAGCCGGATGGATTCCAATCGTCGAAAGAACGCCTCCGCTCTTGTCAAAAACCGTCCACGACATCAGAGGATATCGACAAGCAAATGCCGAAGAGCGAAGAAAACTGCAGAAGGATTTCGGCTTAAACATGCACAGACCACAACGCCCAGGTTCCACTTGGGCTAGAGTTACCGCCTTGGGTTCATACAGAGAGGTTGGTAGAGCATGCCACTTAGTCACGACAAATGAGTCCAGAATTATGATTGATGTTGGGGTAAATGTTGCCAATGACCAGGATCCAATGCCCTTCTTCAATGCTCCTGAGGCGCTTCCAATCGAAAAAATAGACGCAGTGATTTTGACACATGCACACTTAGACCATGCTGGGATGTTACCAGTTTTATTCAAGTATGGTTATCGTGGTCCGGTGTTTTGCACACCTCCGACCAGAGATTTGATGCTGTTACTTCAAACTGATTATCTTAAAATCAGTGGTTCAGAGGGTAGAATGCCACCTTACAGTATGGAAGACATTAGGACCTGTCAGAAGCATGTTGTTGATGTTCCTTGGGACCAAACAACTGATATTGCGCCCGACATAAAGATGACATTTTCAAACTCTGGTCACATCATAGGATCATCAGCGGTCCATCTACACATTGGAGATGGTAAACACAACTTACTGTTTAGCGGTGATCAAAAATACGAGAAATCTTGGTTGTTTGACGCAGCCAACACTCGATTTCCCCGTGTCGAATCTCTGGTTTTGGAATCAACTTATGGGTCAGAGGGAGACTATCAACCATCTCGGCAAGAAGCAAATCAAGAGCTGATGGATATAGTTTCAAGAACGATTAATCGGGGCGGTAAGATAATTTTTCCAGTGTTTGCGGTTGGAAGAAGTCAGGAAGTTATGATTGCTATAGATGAGTTATTCCGTTCAGGGACGGTAAAGCCGGTACCTGTTTGGTTGGACGGCATGATTCAGGAAGCAACCGCTATCCATGCTGCCCATCCAAATTACCTAACCAGCAGTTTACGAAAATCTCTCCTCAAAGATGACGGCGGCAATCCATTCAGCAACGAATGGTTCAGACCAGTAAAAAGTAGAGATTTAAGGGAGAATATTCTAATGGATTCATCGCCATGTATTGTGTTGGCGACTTCAGGCATGATGAACGCAGGTCCTGTGGTTGAGTATTTCAAAAACTGGGCTCATAGCGAACGCAACTCTCTGTGCTTCGTTGGCTATCAAGCAGAGGGCACACTTGGTAGAAGATTGCAAAAGGGATTTAGTGAGGTGCCAATGGTGATAAATGGTCAAACAGAAATTGTCAAAGTGGGTTGTGAAATGACGACTATCGATGGTTTTTCAGGACACTCAGACCGTCGTCAATTACTCGAATTTGTTGAGCAGATAAATCCAAAACCCCGCAATATCATATGTCATCATGGTGATTATCACAAGTGCAATGAACTCGGTCACACTCTCAGAGAACGATACAAATGCCGAACTTATGCACCGAAAAATCTTGAGACTGTCAGACTAATATAATCACATCAGTGGAATATCTAATCCTGAATCTAATGGGTTTGGAATGCTATCATTCTCTGATAATTCAACACCGTCATCAGGATTGGCGTAACTCTTTTGTTCAAGTACACCCGGATTGGCACTAGAGATTTTTTTTGTTGTCGAATGTTCGGTAAAAAAATTCCAGAATATTATCATCATCACGATGATTGTAAAAGCTAGGAAAATAACAGAGAATGAAGCACTACTACCATTGTTAAAAGTCATTAAACCCACTACTAATAACAGAAAAGCCGCGGTCAATATCAGTAGTGATGAAGTTCGAACCACACTCTGCGATAACCATTTCATTCAAGAACCTCTTGCGTCTGTCTAACCACATGAAGCCCGGAAGAGTTCCCAAAAGTTGCCACGGTTGGCTAATGACTGCTGTCGCTCCTTGGGGTGAAAATTCAGAGGACGCCTATGACCAAGGTCTAGTCGAACTTGGCCTAGGTGACACACGACTCATTGAGGCTAAGGGAGCAATGTTACCACTTAATTTTGAAGCAACACCACCGCGACCTTTACCGATGGGTTCGCTTGTAGAGTGCCACATGGCTACCTCTTATGCATACGATGGAGCTAGTGCTTGCGCTGGAGTAGCATGGGCTTCTTGTGTGACACCAGAAGGGGATGAATGTGCTATTGTTGCCACCATAAGTACAGCCTTGGATTATGAGGAAACTTCGCTATTACTACGTAGAAATTTACAGAGACGTCTTGCAACTAGGGACTTAGAGGTGGTAAGTTTTGATGTTGCGGTTGATGAGGTTACTGCTGGAGCAGGTCATTATGGTGTAGCAATGGCGGCATTAATCATGCCAAATTCACTAACATTGGGTGGTCGACAATCAACAGGACCGATAAGAGGTGGCCTGACCGTACCCGAAGAAAAGCAACAAAAGCGCGTGGACGTAAAAGCCCCTGCTGCTCCTGCCTTGAGACCCGGCAGCAGAAGAGGTGGAAGTAACAACACCGATTTCTCACTGTGACGACATATACAATAACCCTCGACACAATTGTTTACCATGGCAGAGTCTTGGAAGGTGTTTCGATGTTCTGCATGTGGTATGTGCCACGGTCGAAAATCAGTTGGACATAATTGTCCGCATTGTGGTCAAAGAATCAACGAATCAACACCAGTAGTCGATAAAGCAGCGAATTCAACAGAGTTACGCATGAAAGTTTTGATGGCAAACACCCCTCCCGAACTCAGAGAATCGCTGGCAAAGAAACTTAGTGATTCTAATACACTAATTAATAGCAACAAATCATTCAATTCAGCATTTGGTCTCAGGGAATTGCGTAAGTTAGTCGATGATCGTGGCAATGTTGCAATCGAGTCAGTGATGCAACGATTTAGCGACTTGGGGTTCCATGATGAAGTAGCGGAATTTCTCAATAGTGCTGAGGCTCAAGGAGTGATTGTTAGGCTAGGAGATGGAATCTGGCAATTTCTTGAGTGAAGTTGATAATAGGTAAGCCGTGGCCAAGGATAACGGGCGTATGGGTTAGTTTGGCCTATACTCGGGCGTTTGGGACGCTTGGACCCAAGTTCAAATCTTGGTACGCCCACCACAATTAATTATTCTGATTTAGAATGTACCCAAATAATGTGATATCCAAACTGTGTTTTGATGAATTTTGTTGGCATCACATCAACATCAGATTGCCATACCGCATCTTCAAATTGCTTGACCATTTGTCCTTCAACAAATTCACCAAGATCTCCTTTCTTTGACCCACTCGGACACGTTGAGAATCGTTTTGCGAGTTTTTTGAAGGTCTTCAGTGGATTTTTGGCAGCTGAAATTTCATCAATTATCTTTCGAGCAGACGGTTTATCAGGAACTAGAATATGTCTGACGTGGGCTGAGCGTGGGTTATTCCGTTTGTCATGTCTGCGCATTCACTCTCAACTCCGTGCGTGACCCGACAGCTAGTCTGTCGAGTATATGTGCACTACTCCAACAAATTATCAATAATACTATTTTTGATATAAAACCACTAGTCACTTCGTCTTCCAAATCTGTGCTGATACCAGGTAAAATTGCAATCCATCCTAATATGTAAGCGATAAATGCTAATATTGTGTGGGGTGCGACAGATTTAGTCAACAGCATTGAAAAACATCTCTTGTGGTGCATTATGAGCATCATAAGACCAACTCCAAGGAAAAATTTTGGCATAATTATTCCTGACTTCTCATCACCATAAATTGATTTCACAGGGACTTCTACAACCCTCAATGAGAGTCGTGATAATTCAATCAGCCAATAGTTAGGATAGCCATAAGTTTTCCATGATTTTGACCAATCCCATTGGTTAAGCACCCGATAACTAGTGGCAGTGTAGCCGCACTGTGGGTCAGTGATTTGCCTACCAGCAGCGAGAGTAGTAAAAAATCCAAGAATCATGCTGGCTAACTGGCGCACATACGGCATACCATCAGGGCCATCCTGATGTAAGAATCTGTTTCCCTTGGCATAGTCGGCTTCATTTTTGGTTATTGGCTCTAGCAGATTTATCAAATCTTTAGGATCCATTTGACCGTCTCCAGCCATCACCACACTCACGAATGGTTCAGGGAGTAACTGGAGCATTTTTTGATGCCCAGCATCGATTGCTGAGCCGACACCATTACCTGGTAAACGGATTGTTTCAAGCGTAGTCATTTTGTTTGCAAGTTCCTGAACTATCATTGCAGTATTGTCAACAGAACCATCGTCAACCACAACGACGGAGTCAACAAAATTTGGTAAGGAGATTATCACCTGTGAAATGAAATCCTCCTCATTCTTTGCCGGGATGACGACCCCAACATGCCATCCGTTTCGCATGATTATCCCATCATGTCGAGGCTGATGAAGATAACTTATGGCTACTCGATGAATTGGGATAAATAGGATATTTTGAACCATGATAAACGCAGAGTATAAGTTCAATAGGATGTAGAATGGTATGTGTCTAGTGAAAGCCTGCGACTGGTCTATGTCGGTCGAGACATTGAACTGCGCATCATATCCCTGTTAGTAAGAGCACAGGAATTGGCAGATGAGACTATACTGATTGACTTGGGCTCCAGCGATAGGACGATTGATTTGGCTAATGAATTCGGGTGTCAAGTGCTTCATTATACCGATGATGTGTTAACCGCTCCTAAGCTAGCCAAACTAATTTCATCATCGAGTGTAAAGCAAGACTACGCCAACCTAATTATTTCCATAACCGATGATTGGAAACTTCGAGAATTACCGGTGGTTGTAAATCGGTCAAGAGAGGGTTGGGATGTTTATCTAGCGTTCAATAATTCAGTAAGTAACCAAGAACTAATTGTCGAAGATTTGGTAATAGAATCTTTGGAAATCGATCATCTATTTTTGTCAAGAACTGGTCTTGATGAGCTGTCTAAAGCAAATTCTATGACCAGCACGCATAATTTCCCGAAACATCTTAGAGTTAGAGTCATCGAGTCGGTAGACAAAATTAGCCTGCCACAAAGAGAGTCTCTCGCTACGGCTTCAAGGTTTGCGCAGATGTTTTACTGGATGTTAGAGACTAAACACCCACTGTTTTTATTCGGCATACCAGGCATTGTTTTGTTCATCCTTGGTTTTAGATTATCAGGTAATGTGGTTGATACTTTTAATGAATTAAATTCAGTTTCCATTGGAGTAACCTTGACGACCATAGCGATGACATTGATTGGTTTGTTTGCCATGATGGTTGCATTGATTTTGTATATCATGGGTAAGCAGGTTGAGCAGATACAATCACAATACGATTTAGCAGGTTATGATGATAAATCCATTTAACAACGTGATAACAGTGTCAGAATTTCGCTACCTTGTTTGTCTCGACATGGATCGGGTTTTGGTTGATCACATGTCAACTTGGCAATATGTTTATGATAAATTAGGGATTTCAAACGAAGATTCCTTCGAACTATACAATCAAGGTTTACTCGACGAGTGGGACTGGATTAAGTTAGATGTTGCCTTAATTAAAAACAGTCAACCAAATGCAACAATCTCTGATGAGAAGTTACGGTTGCTAATGGAAGGTATGCCGATGATGAAAAACTGGCAGTTGTTAATTGATGGATTGTTAAAGGATGGTGCAAAAGTTGCCATAGTATCAGGAGGTTTGCAGCAAACCGCTAGGGACATTGCGGCACATTTCCCCTCAAGTAAGCCATGGACTCGACGATGGGGAGGCATCGACCGGTTTACTGCACGCCGGATTGGGGGTGGCAATGACTCCCAACTATCGGTCTTCACCAATGGCTGGTTAAGAGGAACAAAACATGCAAACGGTAATTATGAAGTCGATGATTATGGTAGATATCAGGTGCAAATGAATGGCAAGGGAGCGATAGTTAAAATGTTGCAACGCCGATATGACTTGTCAAAGTCAAAAACCGCATCTGTTGGTGATTCAGCAGGGGATATCGGTATGTTTCAAGAATCCGAATTGGCTATTTGTTTTAACCCGTGGGACGAGAAACCTCTTGGCTATTGTCATGCAGTAATTGAAGAGAAGGACTTAGCGTTAGTTCTAGCGAGAATAAAAAGCCATTTTAACAAATGATTTTTTTACTACTGCGGTGAGTCACCTACATGCCCCCCGACGAGTATATGTTCATCTCATCATTGTGCCTGCACTGTGGCTTTACGCTGGGAGAATTTGTTCCGGGAATGGAATGCCCTATCTGCGGTGAAACTATTCTATAATCTGCCTGTCTACCGTGACGCCTTCGGTTTGCAGAAACTCAATAACGCGCGCTATAGAATTTAAATTTAGGTCCTCAGGGGCGAATACTCCACATTCGATTGATTCCGATTCTGTAGCTAATTGGTCAATTAGTTCGATGGCACAGGCCACGGTGACCAATCCTGTTGTTCTGGCCATCGAACTATGACCGTCTCTGCCGGTATCGACAATCTCCCAAATTATGTCGTATTCCGCATATGACACATGAATTTCCATCCATGTGAATTCACGACGGGCCTCATCAAATTTCCAAGCTTCAATCAGTTGTGAATCAGATAGTTGGTCTTTCTCTCGCTGCCATTTTTGAATGTGTCCCGGCCATCTTACCGTATATTCTCGCATGTTGGGAGAAAATGCAGTATTCAACAGACTTCTCAACCCATCAGTGAGAAATGCTTCCATTTCACCAAAATTTGTGACCTCAATTGGGTGGACATCACTTAACGCATCGACGATAATCGTCTTTCCTTGGCTAATTATTCTCGCTGGTCTAGTATATTCCTCAATAACATCAGATGGTGAGAATGGCGCCATGTATGACCATTCTGAGTCGGGAACGACTGGGTTGCCGCCGACCTTGATGGTGAGGTCTTTAATCCGGCTATCTCTTTCATATTCTTGCCTCACAATCATGTTGGACAGACCTGGAGCAATGCCGACATCCCAAACGAGCCTAGAACCGTGCTCTAACGCCAAAGAATGATGGACAGTAGGTTCTACTTCAGTAAAGGCAAGATCAATTATCAGCACACCTGATTTTATTAATTCCGGTCTTATTTGCTCACCAATACTACCCGGGAGCAGATTTAACATGAGTTTGGTTTTTGGCAATGAGTTTAGTATGGCAAATATGTCTCCTTCTTGACAAGAAATTTTTGGATTATTTTTTATTGACTCAGGTATTTTGAGGTCCACTGCGTGAACATCATAACCTTGTTGAGCCAGTTTTGTGACAACATATTCACCAACAAGGCCGCATCCTAGGGCAATAATGTCGGCCATATTATCACTCAGGGAGTAACTCTACGTGAATCTCTCGGGAATGGTATCACTTCACGTATGTGTTCGGCACCGCTCAACCAAGAACATACTCGGTCAACTCCTAAGCCGAAACCACCATGAGGCACTCCTCCATAAGTCCGAGTGTCAATGTAAAATTGATATGGCTCCCTTGGCGTTCCCTCTTCGTCAATTCTAGCGAGAATCTCTGCTTCAGACCAAGTTCGTTCTCCACCACCGATAATCTCACCGTAGCCTTCTGGGGCTAACAAGTCATGACAAAGAACATATTTTCCGTCATCTGGGTCAACTCTGTGATAAAATGGTTTGGCAACCTTAGGGTAATGGGTGAGGAAGTGTGGGACATCAAAATCCTGAGTAAGCACCTTCTCTTTGGAATAATCTAGATCCTGTCCCCATTCAATTTTTATCCCCATGTTTTGTAAGGTTTCTACCGCCTCATCGTATCGCATTCTAGGGTATGAAGAGTCGGCATATCGAGCAATTGTGTCTAAGTCTCTGCCCAAGGATTCCAACTCTTCACTTCTTTCTTCGAGTAATGTTGCCGCTATCTTCCTAACTACACCTTCACCATATGACATAATCTCACTATTATCTGCCCATGCAACTTCCATCTCAGCATGCCAAAACTCTGTCAAATGTCGTCTAGTTCTCGACTTTTCTGCCCTGAATGACGGCGCAATGGTATACAATCTTTCCAATGCTGGCATAGCTGCCTCAGCATAAAGTTGCCAAGACTG
>DUJJ01000136.1 GCA_013329865.1 Candidatus Poseidoniaceae archaeon | reverse complement strand
CCTTCGACTTGCGCATCGATTAGTTGGGCAATACACGGACCGGAATCCACTGATAAAGCCCAGTTCAGATCTAATTCAGCATTGCCAGTATTGGTGACTTGGACCGATGTGGTTGTTATCTGCCCAGGGATAAAATCTGCTGATTGGTCAAGGAATGAGAAACTGAGATCGTTTTCAGCAGCGACTTCAATGACGAAAGTGTAACTGTTAGAACTATTGCCGTTAGCCGAAGCAGCAAATAGATTGAAGCCATAAAAGCCCGGAACAGCATCGCTTGGGACTGTCACTTGAATTGAAGTTTGCTGGGTAGTTGTTGCCGGTACATTACTCAGTTCTTGATCAGCAAATACCAGATTCCATCCCGGCGGGATGTTCTTTGCTTGGTTTTGCAAGGAAGGGCTAGAGGATTGTTCCCAAGGATATGAGATATTAGTGGTCTGATTGAATACTGTATCATCAGCTGCCTGCTGTAGAGCCAATTTATCAGCACTTGGCAAGGCGATAGAATCATTTGTCTCAACCGTGAAATTACCGGTCATTGAGGCATAGATGACACAAGCAGCGAGATATGAACCCGATAATGATGGATTGATACCATTATTATCATATAAATCATAGAATGCGGTTCCGGGTAGTTCAGGAATAGCACCAGAGTCTAACACGCTTTGGTAAACATTAGCAAATCCAAGACCAACAGGGGCAATCCATACATTGCGGGTTGGTGTGGTCATATTGTTATGATAATCAACATAACCTTGACGTAGACGTTCTTGCATTGTCGGATAATCAGGGTACAGGAACGCATTAGAGACATCACCACTGCGGTATCCCCAGGTCATCATTAGCATAACTTCTGAGCCTTCAGATTCTACTGCATTAGCAATCTGAATTCCGCTGGTATTGCTGGCAACCCACTCTTCATCTGTTCGGTTATAGCCGGGTATTTGGCTTTGGTCCTGTAAAACTACGTAATCCCAATCATGCCCAGAGTCTCTAAGCGATGTGTTCCAAACATCGCCACTAGTGTTAATGTTATTCCAGTGATTTTCAAACGATAGTGACCCGGCTGTGTTGGCGATGGTTGAGTTATGTTCACCTACAGAATTGAACATATCGGCGAGTATCGTTTCCAAGTTATTTGTGTGGACAAAACTGTCGCCATATATCAGAACATTCTCAGGGACATCAACTGTTGAAGAAGTAGTATTATTTTGCGAGCCAGAGTTGTTTGAATGATTGGCCCAAAAACCGGTGAGATCTGGCTCTGCATCAACCGCCAATAGTATTGTATCAGGAGCATTACCATCGTTGTTGACATCAACTGAAAAACTGGCAGTAGTACCTGCAAGCATCTGCTGCAGTGGACCATTAGCACTGTTGAATGCTAAAGATGAGGCATATGAAGGCTCAACGGTTAGAGTGGAAGTTATGTTGTTGTAGAATTGGTCGCCATACTCGCTGACATTGATGACAAAGCTACCACTATCTGCTGGCATTGCATCGATTGCAAGCACTACAGCTAAGTCGATGGTTGTAGATTGGGTCGGAATCACATCGCCGGTGGTTTCACTGGCGAGCGTTACTGTCCAAGCGTTGCTTAAATGAGCCGCTTCTATGCTGATATTGTAGCTCGTGGTGTAATCCCCAGCATTCTCAATTGTCAGGGTAATATTTGCTGAGTCTCCACCTTCTATGGCGATATGAGGATTGTCTAGAGTAAGCACAACGGGATTACTTGCTGATGCACTACCAATCATGGGGGTGGTGCTGGCAAATAGCATTAACGCGACAAATAAAATTGCTTTGGATGCACTACGCGACATAAGACCAAGACAACCCAGCAAGACTCCCCTCTTGAGTGAATCGGAGATTTGGACGATAATTCAACTATCATTGGCTACTTTTCAGTGCTAAGATGCGCTTCTCGTCAATCACTTCCCAAGGGAAGTCTCCATCACCGCTCGGGATTCGACCGAAATGACCGCCAGCAGCGGTCACGGAGTATATTGGCGCCTGGAGATTTAGGTCTCTGGCGATTGCTCCGGGTCTGAAATCAAATACTTGTTTCACTTTGCCTGCCACAGTGATTTCATCCAACTGCGATGTTCCGAAGGTTTCTACCCTGACACTCACTGGTTCAGCAACCCCAATAACGTAGGCAAGCTGTATTTCACATCTTGACGCCAAACCTGCTGCCACTACATGCTTTGCCGCCCAGCGCGCCGCATAGGCTGCAGAGCGGTCTACTTTCGAGGGATCTTTCCCTGAAAAAGCGCCGCCACCATGTCGACCCATGCCACCGTATGTATCGACGATAATTTTCCTTCCAGTTAAGCCTGCATCAGCGTAAGGACCACCTGGGTCAGCGAATCTTCCGGTGCCGTTAACAACTAATTTGTATCCTGTTGACAGTAATTCTGCCGGAATTGAGTGTTCAACTACTTGTTGTCTTATTTGTTGTTCTATGTAGTTAAGTTCTCGCTCCTCCGAACCATCAAATTGATTCTTCAGCGCATTGTCATGCTGAATAGCGATGACAACCGTGTGCACCTTCTGGATGTTACCGCTGGTGTCATACTGAACAGTCACTTGTGATTTACCGTCAGGGCGAGCCCAAGGCAAAATCCCCGCTTCACGCACTGTTGTAAGTCTCCTTGACAAGCG
>DUJJ01000009.1 GCA_013329865.1 Candidatus Poseidoniaceae archaeon | reverse complement strand
TCATCATCGACACCCCACCATCGCTTGGCTTGCTGTCGATCAACGCAATGTGTGCGGCAAATTGGGTTATGGTCCCTGTCCAAGCGGAATACTACGCTTTGGAAGGATTCAGTATGCTGATGAACTCGATCAAGATGATTCAGCGAAGAATTAATCGTAACCTGAAAATTTTTGGTGTCGCCATGACAATGGTAGATGCTCGCTCAAAACTCAGCCGTCATGTCTGTGATCAAGTGAATGCTAAAATGCCAAAAAAATTGTTCAAAACCACCATCAGAAGACTAGTCAAAGTTGCCGAAGCACCATGGTCAGGCGCTCCAACCGTACTGCTGAACAAGCCAACAAATTCTGGCGCTGGAGCCGGCTCACTAGAATACTGGACACTTGCAAAAGAGTTTCACCAGCGTGTTATGGCCATGCGGAGAGAGTTTGGTGTCAACGAGCAACCTAGACTATTAATGGACAAAAACCGGTAATCGACTGGTGCGGTTTACTAACAAAAACGCCACCACAGAATTACAATCTTTCGCGTAGGTTAAGTATTCCTTTGTTTGCACTCCCGATGGGATAAGGCATGACAGCAGAAGGTATGACATCAATTAGCGTGAGTTATGAGGTTCGTAGACAGCTCAACACTCTGCGAACCCTGAGCGGATACAAAAGCGTGAACGAATTCCTCAATGACCTAATCAGAGCCCATAAAATAACTAAGATGAATGGTGAGATTGAAAACCTTAGGGAGCGCATGAAAGCCGTCGCAGATGTTGATGTTGAGCATTTAGTTGACCGCCTGAATCTCTCACCATTTAGGGTGTGATTAAGTGATGGAATGGCGTCCTAAGGGATACTTATTCGGTACTAATAACCTAATTCGAGCACTATTTGACCAAAATACCGCAGAAGGTCAGTTACTTGATGCGGCGAACGCCGGCTACATCGAATTATTTGCCAAGTCTAAATCCTGGAACGCAGTTCTATGGCTCATCATGAATACCATTGTTGAGGACGGAAAACCACTTTACAGCGGTGAGGAATTGGGCAGATTAAAGGGTTCATTGCCGATTGTTTGGAAGTAATCACTGATTACCAAACTTGGCTAACCACTCATGACCATACCATTCCCATTGTTCCATTGTCCAGCCCTCAGGCAGACCTGCCTCGGGCAGTGGGGGTGGGTTACTCGGCTTTTGTTCGATAACTGGCTCAGAATCCTCCTGTAGCATTGCTGACATATCGACCTCCGAGGTTTCGCTAGATGCAATATCAATACCAGCAAGTTCGCTCATATCTGTGTCATCGTCATACAAATCATCTGCAGATACGATACTTGCTGCTGTTTCTTCAACAGCTTCCTGCTTGTCGGTGAAGTCCATTGCTGCAACCTCATCATCCCAAGACTCATCCGCTTCAATTCCACCAGTTGCGGATAATCCCGCAGTTCCTTCAAGAGCTTCCTGATTTGCTGTATTGTCATCCTTGGGTTGGAATGGGACGCCGTAGCGCTTAACTAGAGCACTTAACTTTCGACGCTTGAGGATAAAACTGCCAACCAAGATTAGTGCGGTAACCACAACAAAAATACCGCCACCGACAATTACGACGTCTTTGATATCTGACATCAGACCGTCGTCGTCATCTAGTAATCCTGCCTGTTCTTGTGCTAGCCAAGCAGAATATGAAAGGTCGTTCTCTCCAGCGGCTTTGTCCCGATTTAGATATTCTTGGTAATCCAAGTCATTCCACGACTTACATGCATTGGATTGATTTCCAGAGATTTTACAATAGTCTTCTTCGGTGGTAATTAGTGGTTCTGAATCATCATAATCAGTATTAGACCCTACGGTGTCGCCGTCAGCGTCAAACCACTCTGAAGAATCGTTGGGGAATTCGTCACTCAGATCATCGAATGAATCGCCGTCTGTGTCAAGGCAACCTAATTTGCCAATGATAGCACCATCGAGTCGAATCTCCTGGGTAGAGTTACCAGCTACCGAAGGGCATGAGTCGGGATTATTGGCTGGTGCTGGGTTGTCACCGTAACCATCGCCGTCGAGGTCCAACCATTGAGTCCCATCAGTGGGCAAGGCATCGGCACCATCAGCAATGGTAAAATCAGCGTCTGGATTAGAATAAAAATCAAAATCTGAGTCTAAACAACCAAAGCGATCTAATTTTGAGAAGCCTGCTACGTTAGGACATGAATCTGGTGAATTGCCCTGTGGATTATCGCCATAACCATCGCCGTCAGTGTCATTCCACTGTGTGGGGTCTTCGATGAATTGATCACCCATTAGACCATCTGAATTGTCCCCATAACCATCGCTATCCGAGTCGGCCCATTGCTCACTGTTATCGGGAAATAAATCGCCCTGTTCGCCATTTTTATTATCACCATAACCATCATTATCAGAATCTTGATGCTGTTCTGGGTTATTGGGGAATAAGTCACCATTAATGCCATCTACATTATCGCCATAGCCGTCGCCGTCAGCGTCCGACTGCTGTGTTACATCGGTTGGGAAATCATCTAGCGAGTCAATCGTTCCGTCACCATCGCTATCGATATCATAATACATTACTCCGCCGGACAATCCAGAATTGTAAACCAGTGATATTTGACCGGATAATTCTGCCAAGGCATAATGAGCAGTAGATGTTGTCGTCAGCTCGCCAACCTTAGCAAAACTTACCTTGTCAATCATGTGGAGCACATTATCACTATCTAATGCAGCAAATTTCGTGGTGTCGAAGTTTTGTATTGACGTAATTTGTTCAGAACCAAGACTGATTACAGAATGTGCCCAGGAGTTGTTGTAATCATAACGATGTAATTGTCCATCACCAGAACCAGCCAGCAGCACACCATCGGGCGTATCAAACATTGAACTCAGATATGAATCAGGTTCGTTCTTCTGGGTTACTAAGCCACCATACTCGTCAAAAATGTGTAGCCTGCTATCAAAACCGCCGACTACGATACTATTGTCGGCAATCACTTCAAACGAGAAGAAACCGGAGGAAATTGTTGAGGTTTGGAAATTCGTGTATGTTTCACCGGCATATTGTCTAACTTTTCTTAACCCGCTGTGGTATGCCAACCATACCTCACCATCATTATCCCAATCAAGAGAATCTGGTATGCTGGCTAGCATGGTGTCGGATTCGACTTGCTTGGTATCAATATTGAATATCAGATATCCTTGGTCGTGTATTACTGCGAGTAACTTCGCTCCAGAATCTAGTTTAGCAAAAGATGCGTTTACCGCCAAATCATGGGACCATAATTCATTGATTCTGCCTTCTTGAATTGTTGCAGAGAGAACTTTGCCATTACTCTGCACCATCAATATACTATTATCCGCTAGAACTTGTGTCGAGACAATTGTTGAATCGAAACTATGGGTGTTACCGGACTCCACCAAATTACTAGTTGCTGTAGTAGAAGGTATTGCAGCGACAAGCAATGTCACCAGAGCGATTAAAGCGAATATTACCCCACGCTTCATAGTTGTGCCAAATGCTTAGAGGATATGAACACAGCGTTGATTTGCCCATTAATCACTCGTCGGAGTCTGACTTTTTCTTACCTAAATCCTTTGGTGGCGGTGCTCCTCGAGATTTTTTTGCGGGCTCCAGCATATGCTTGACTGGCGTCAACTTCGCTACAGTGGTCCTTGGTTGCTGTTGAGGAATCATTGTTTTAGTAATTGGGCGAAGAGTTCCCATTTCCTCTACTAATTTCTCTTCGACCGGCTCAGGTTTGACTGTTTCATCAGGACTTAGTACCTCTCCGACCGGTTGGATTGTATCCTCAATAATTCCTTCTGGCTCGGACTCTTCGGCTGAAGGTATAACTTCCGGTGTGCCCAATTTCTTGATTGGACGTGGTAAAATGCTTGCTGTAGCCGGCTTTACTTCCCCAATTGGTGCCTTTATCGGTCTTATTAACGGAGTTGTGGGTATCAGCGGCTTAGCGCTCGAAGTTGGCGCCCTCATTCCAGCGAGCCCAATACTTGGTTGTGGCGGTTCTTGTGAGCTGCCTGCACCAAGAATACCGCGCATTGGTCGACCGCCAGTCGCACCGAGCGTGCTTGTTCTGGCTCCCAGAATGGATGGATCTGGCAGTGAAACCGGTTGTTTTCTATCCTGACCTGAAATCGATTGCATCCACATTTGACGCTTTTCTGCTTTAACATCGAGGTTTTGTAATTCTCGGAATTCCTCCTGACGAGTTTTGTACTCCGCCTCATCGGAATCTATCTCGCCCTGGACCTGCTTTTCCACAGCCTCACGCATTTTTATCTCGGCAGATTCTTTGAAATTATCCATCTTTTCTGACAGGTTTTGTAATCTATCTCTTATCTCTGCTCGCTTCAAGCCGAGTTGCGCCTCGATTTCGGCCCGGATGAGAGCCTCTCGCTTCCTGATTTCAATCAATGCCTTGTTGCGCATGATTTCTTCGCGCTTGTCCAATTGTCGCTCGAGCTGTGATGCAACTTCCTCCTCTTTACGCTGCTTGAACTCTTCGAGCCGGTCTTCCATGTTGACTTCAAGTTCTAGGGCGGTTTCTTCCTTGAGTAATTCGAGATGGGTCTCGAAGGTGAGACGTTCATTTCTCAAGCCAGCGTCGATTTCTGACATTATTGCCTTACGCGCCGCGGCTTCACGGGACTGGAATTCCAATTCTAGACGTTCGGCCCACTCAGTCTTCTTGGAGTCATATTGTTCCTCCAACTGTTCTCGCAACTCATTTTCTCGGTCATAGCGGAATCTAGCTAAGCGGTTTTGTATTTCTGCTTCTCTAGCACTACGATAACTAGTATACTCTGATTCCATTCGCTTCTCTAGCTCGGTTTCAATATCTTGCTTGAGGGTTTTTGAAATGTCATCAACAGCTTTAGAGAAAGTGATGTCATATTTCTCTCGAAGTCTTGATTTTCGATCGGACAGGCGCTCTGTGTGTCTAGATTCTAGTTGGTTTTCTATTTCAAGCCTGAGCTCGTCTTTTCTTCGAGCAATCGCTAGTTCAACGTCCTCACGCATTTGATCTTCGAGATCCTCAGTTTCTTGACGTAATCGAGCCTCTAATTCTACCTGTATTTGTTGAGCAATGTCTTCTTCAAGACGTAGACTTCGGCGGTCATACTCGGACTTCAGTCGAGTCTCCCGTTGCTTGAGCCGTGCTCTAAGTTGTTGTTCCAATCTGGTTCGGATACCGCGTCTTAGTTGTTCTTCGCGTTCAGAAAGTTTTGCCGCGTGGCTTTCCTCAAGTCTACTAAGTTCATGGGCTTCCATATCCTTGAAACGCGTCTCCATCTCTTCAGAAAGAGTTGCTTCCATCTCACGAATTCGGTGCTGTAGTTGTTGGTTAAATTCAAGAGCAATTCGCTCTTTTTGAATGTCTAACCGCTGCTTGTGCTCCTTCTGCAGTTCTGCCTCGATTTGTTGCTTAGTCTGCTCTTTGTGTTCTTGGATTTTAATATCCTGCTCGATTTCAAACTGTTCTTGCAAGGTCTCAATCTTACGATTTAAGCGAACCTCGTATTCGGAGCGTAATTTGGATTCTGCTTTGATTAACGCATCTTTTTCCAGCTCAGCAAGTTCAGTTTCCATCTGCTCGCGCAGTTCTCTTTCCAGTGCATCAAGGGTTAATTCATGCTGCACTGCCATATCTTTTGCTAGGTTATCTTGCATTGCGATGACGCGCTCGTTAATGGCTTGCTGGCGCAGCCTTCGTTCACGCCTGATATCAGACCTCAATCGCTCCTCATTGCGAAATCTTGCACTTGTCATTTCGCTTTGAGATAGAGAGGAAGTTGCACTTTTGGTAAACTGTGAGCGTAATGCAGATAGCGATAACTTGTCACTATTATCCCGACTGCCACGAGTTGACTCAAGAGAAGTCCCCTGCTTGCTGTCGCTCGCACTCATACTACCCATCCATATACTCATCCGCTTCTAATCATACATAAGGAGCGCGATGAATTTGGCTTATCAGACAGCGTTTTAGCCAGTAAATTTCAAGTTCCAAATTAGAGATTTAGCACTAAAACTGGACGGCGAATATCTTGTCACAGGCTGGACAGTCAACTTCTCTCCTTCCTGGCTTCTTTTTCATCCTTAGCCGACGATTACAGGCTGGACAGTCAACTTCGACTTTTGGAATATTAGGTTTGACTGTGAATTGACAATCGCATGCGACACACTGGATATTGGCAGGTCTTGAGTCAACACCAACGATTAGCACTTTTTCGCAGCCGGGGCAACTAACCTTCTCTTGACGCCATTGTTTTCGGGTCCCCTCGTGTTCAATCTTTACTCTCGCAGAACAGGTTTGGCACTGAACTTCTCCGAGTTTTTGCGGCAACATCTCATCACATTTTGGACAGGATAAAGCGGGTGGTGAAATCCTAGATTCGACATATAGTTCTTCGTTCATTTTATCACTTATTCTTCGCCAATTAAAGCAATTTTTTCAGGGACAAAATTCCACGGCAGGTCTAATTTGATGCCTAACTCCTCTGCTAATTTCTCCAGTAGCAATTTAGCTCCTACCCGGTCTCTTGACCCCTCTAACGAGACGACATGGGTGTTTTGCTGGTTTAAATCTACGGATTCTGTGTGGTTCGTCGGAGGGCTTTGATGACCTTCACTAACCGCAAGTATCTCTGGTAGAATAACTGTGTTAGCAACCTTCCACCAGCGTGCCCGACCCACGTCGCGGTGGTTTTCAATCAAACCAAGTGCGGCTAATTTTTTGAGGTGGTGATATAGATTATATCGGTCGACATCAACCACATCTTGTAGTTGGACAGTGCTCATTTCTGCGACATTACTCAACGAAATATACAAGCTTCTGCGAGTTGGATGAGCAAGTGCGGCGGTAATCGGGTCTGCTCTTACTCGACTCATCCCCGCACCGATATGGGATAGATGCCACTATGGTTTAAGATGTCGCGTGATTTTGGTTTGGCAAAACTAGGTTTGTCGATTTGCTGCTCGAGTAATGCTCTCTGAGTTGTCTGACCAATTGGACAATATCCAACCATAAATTCTTCAAAGTGATAAACAGCATTGAAAGCATATTGCCACGCCCTGAAAGTCTGGCACCGTTGAAAATTACCAGTAATACAGACCCCTCATGAATGAGGACACCAACCCAAAGTTGGTCGTAGAACTGATTGATTACCGAGATTACAAGAATTAGGGTTATCGATACAGACATGACAATATTGCCAATCAAGGCTCTATTCATATTCACCGATAAATCGTATAAATCGACTAACATTTTTGGCGCGTCGCCAGGAAACATTATGTCTGCTGCATCCATATTGACTGATTCTCCAGTGCCAACGGCGATCCCAACATCAGCAACAGCAAGCGCCGCTGAGTCATTGAAGCCGTCACCAACCATCATTGTGACATGACTCTTTGAGCGGTCTTCAACCCATCTAACCTTGTCTTCCGGTGACAGACCACCGAGTGCCGAGGTTTCGGGTAGACCAACACTATTGGCGAAGGCGGTTACCGAGGATTGAGAATCACCAGAGATAATTTCGACACTAATTCCCCGATCAATGAAGCCTTGAATCAATTCCTTACTACCCTCCCTGGTGTCATCGTGGATGAAAGTAAATAATGCAATAGCCTGCGAATCTTTGGTTAGTATGCTGGCACCATAGCCTTGGGACTTTGCCTGTTGTATTGCCTCAACGAGGTCATCTGACACCGTTATGTTGTGCTTGCTGGTAATGTCAGCTCTGATGAATAACACTTCTTTACCGCTGGATGTGCCCTTGACTCCGGCCTCAATATCTGTTATACCGGCCACCGCAGAAGGACTAATTGACTCACTATCTAGATATTCCAAAACTGCAGTGGCATAAGGGTGTGAGGAGCGCTTCTCTAATCCACCAGCAAGCGCCAGAGCGGCTTTTCTTTGTCGCCCTTTAGCGATGGTTACCGAGCCAATCTTCGGCTTGCCAGATGTCAGAGTGCCGGTTTTATCTAGTAATACATGGTTTACTTTGGACAGTTTTTCCAAGATGCTGCCTCCTCTGACAATTGCCCCCATTCTAGATGCTCGGCTGAGCGCTGCAGCGTGTGGCATTGCGGCAGCCAACAGTAACGCACAAGGGCACGCTACTACCCAAAGCAATAGGATTATTTTCCAGTTACTAGTTGGAAACATCAAATACCACACTGCTAGAGCTCCAAACAAAACGATTGGAACCCATACTGCGGTAAACTTCTCGATTTGATTCTGTATAGGTGCCTTTTGCTCTTTGAAGCTGTGTACTGCGTCGATTAAGCCAGACAGTCTTGTGTCATCACCAACAGCGTTTACTTCAAGTAAAACCGGTCCTCGCGAGAGAACTAAACCCGCATTCAACTCGTCGCCTTTAGCCACTTCAACGGGAACTGATTCCCCAGTAAGCGGTGCCTTATCCAAGGCACCAAATCCGTCAACAATGAGCCCGTCAGCGGGAATAAGTTCGCCGCTTCTTATTTCCAAAATGTCGCCGATATTGACCAAATCCAGTGAAATAACTTCACGCTCTTCTGGAGGGCTACCGTGATGATTGTCTACCGGTTGAACCAACGCAGTCGGTTGCTGAACGGCAAAAGTACTAACCTGATTCATGCTACTAAATTTAATCCCGGGATTAGTAACACGTCGTGCAGTCCTAGGTATTCTATCCAGACCGCCTTGCATTAACTCACGAGCATTTTCCAAGGCACTAGTCTCAAGATGGCCAGCGATAGCCACGAGAATAACCACCATCAACGCTTCCTCCCACATCCCGAGAATTGACGCACCAATCACTGCAATACTGGTTAACACCTGAAAACCCATTTGTTTAGCAAGTAAACTGGCCACGGCTTCATGGAACATTTGTAAACCACCAACCATCACCCCATAGGCACCAATAAGCCCGATAACAATCGGTGACCAACCTAGAAATTCTCCAATGAAAATCATGAGTAGTATTGGAATTGCTATTGCCCCGCCAAACAATCGCCACTGGTCAGGCCTCAATCGTGTGGTGGATGCCTCGCTAAACTTAGGCTCAATGCCCGTAACCTGTTTAAGCGAACTATCCCGCAAGTTACGAAGTTCTTTGCGTGGTGCAGGAACTAGTTGTAATAATATCTCATCTCCTTTAGTAATCTCAACATCCAAGATTCCGGGCTGACGCATGAGTAATCTCTTGACATCTTTTTTTGCGATGTTGTTGCGTTTAGCAATTGCTTCTGGTTTCGCTGATGATAGCAAGTTAAGCGGCACATTTGGTGGGTGACCGAGCGACTTCATCACGGTAGAGACTTGGGACAGCAACCCTTGATCTAAGTCTACAGTTAGTTTTATTTCGCCAGCCGTTGCTGAAATTTCCGGGTCAACAACTTGTTTAAGATGGGATAAACCGCGCATGGCTTTTGAGGCACAATCAGGACAGTCCATACCTATTAATGGCCACTCAACTAGATACTGTCCTCCAGCCTGCTCAACAACGGTTGTATCAATTATTTCAGCATCGAGAACTTCCTGATTATCTGTCGCAGCTGCACTTATCGGCGGCTTGCTTTTATTCTTGCTTTTTTTTCTTGATGGCTGTGGACTATCATCCTCTATCGATAGGAATGATTCGGTATCATCCTTATCCGCCATGATTGCTGCTTGCTGTCAATGTTCATGAATTATAGCATTGAGTGCTGGCTGGCTTACACGGGAAAATTGATGACAGTTGTCGCGTTCGGTAGAAGCATGCGATGGCTTCCCGACGACTGGAAGCCAAAAGTGGTTGCAGTCGATATTGATGGAACACTGACGAATGAAAATAAACTGATAGAACCAACAGTAATCGAAGCCTTACAAAGGTTGGAAGACGCTGGAATCCCAGTTATACTAGCAACCGGCAATGTACGAGCCATCACCTATGGTCTATGGCGTTTTTTAAACCTCAGTGGCCCGATTTGCTGTGAGAATGGGGGCGTTTTATGGCACCCAGATTGGGGCGAAACAAATTATCTTGCTGACGGAAGTGAGGCCAAAGCCGCAGCTCAATGGTTAGCGACAAAAATTGAAGGTTTGAATTGGGAAGGTATAGAAACCAATCAATGGCGGGAAAGTGAGTGGTGTCTGGCTGCTGATGAGGATCTAGCGAAGATTACTCAATTGATAAGCGAAAGCAAGTGGTCCCACCTCTCTGTTGTTAGAACCGGTTTTGCAATCCATCTGATGGAGCCGCAATTATCTAAGGGTTCGGGTCTGAAGATTATTCTTGAAAGAATGGGGTTGAAGGCTGCAGATTTACTGTGCGTTGGTGATGCGCCAAATGACCTATCGATGTTTGAGATTGCCGGATGGTCCGTTGCCGTCGGAGGTGCTTTTGCATATGTCTCACAGGCCGCAGATGTGGTCTCCCCATTTGCCCATGGCAAGACTATTGCGCCGCTAGTCGAAGCAATCCTGTCCTAATCACATATTATGGCAAAAGGATACTACATTTTTTAGAACTTATTCCAACAAGGAGCACTATGGGTGAGGTCAACGGTATCGAGGATGATTATACCAAAGTGACCATCGCGACAATTGTCTCAGTGTCAATACTCATCATCATCTACCTGCTGCTGTCAGATGTTTGGGAAAAGGCGGCTGAAAACTCAGAGAGTTTCTCTAATTCATCAATAACAGCGTTGTTGTATCGCATGATTTGCTGTGGATTCTGTGTCTACGCCATTATCTACATGTTTCGGTCGGGTCCCGCAAACATGCATGTTGTCCGATTAGAGGGTAATGAGGACGTCTTACTACATCCAATAGGCATTCAAAAATTCGTTACATTCTCTTCATGGACATTATTAACCTGCACAGGCTTTTTCCTGTTGTCAAGCATCAATCAACTACGCTTTATGTTTGATGTATCAGCAATATCATGGCTTATGTCTCTCCAAACAGTTTTGTTTTGTATGGGTATCTCAATGGCGTTTCTCACTGCCACAGTCGTCAGATACGTAATCCTACCAGACATGATTAGCAATAATAATTCTCACAGTCATATGTTCCTTTATCATGAACAAATTATGCATAATTTTGCCGGGATTTTTTTGGGTCTAGACTTAATATTGGTCAAACCAAAGCTGGTGCCAGAATTTGCTATTTTTGGCCTGCTAATCGGCATTGCCTACATATCTTTTGCATATGTATTAGCCTATTTTGGACCAGGATTTTTCGTCTATAGTTTCCTACATCCGCAACCAAAAATTGCCCCGTGGTTCGCTACCGGACTTGCAGTATGCATCGCCTTGTTTTATCTCGGACTTTGGCTCATAACGCAGTTAGGAGACTCGCT
>DUJJ01000062.1:9096-9503 GCA_013329865.1 Candidatus Poseidoniaceae archaeon | reverse complement strand
TATGTCTGAAGAGGATGCAACACATTTCATTGAAAAGACCATGATGAAAGAACAGAAGCGTTATCTCCGTGACGTATACTGATGTTTGTTTGGACAACTCCGGATGTAATTATTCAACCATTTCCAACCGTTTTACTCATAGATTACCGATGATTACCGTTGATTATGGGATTCAACAGAGTGTTGATTGCTAACCGCGGTGAAATAGCCTTACGGATATTGAGAACCCTTAGAGATATGGGGATTGAGGCAGCGATAATCCATGGCAAAGAGGATAGATTGTCACTTCCGGTCATGATGTCGGATATTGCCTACCCAAATTATCGGACAAACCCATTAGATTCATACCTAGACATCGAGGCTGTTGTCAATGCAGCGAAAGAACTCAAATGTGATGCAGTCCATCC
>DUJJ01000062.1:8355-8711 GCA_013329865.1 Candidatus Poseidoniaceae archaeon | reverse complement strand
ATCACTTTTATCGGTCCCTCAAGCGATGTTATTACTCTACTTGGCGACAAGATAGAGGCTAGAGCAGCGATGGAAGCTGCTGGCTTACCAGTGGCAAAGGGTTCCTCCGAACCTATTTCCGATGAAAAAGTCGCCAGCAATTTAGCCGACGAAATCGGCTATCCAGTTATTATCAAAGCAGCCGCAGGTGGCGGTGGCATCGGGATGCAAATAGTCAACGAGGAATCAGAGTTTGCCAGTGCGCTCAAGTTGTGTATGTCACGTGCAAGGTCAGCCTTTGGTGATGAACGGGTGTTCGTTGAAAAATACATCCAGGGTGCTCAGCATGTGGAGTTTCAGGTGCTTGCAGATGGTAA
>DUJJ01000062.1:0-7975 GCA_013329865.1 Candidatus Poseidoniaceae archaeon | reverse complement strand
CAAAAGTTGGTCGAGGAAGGCCCGTGGCTTTCAGATGAGAAGCGCCGAGAAATAGGTGAGCTCGTATGTAAGGGAGCAGAATCGGTCGGTTACAAAGGATTAGCGACATTCGAGTTTCTTAGAGATGCCAATGGGGAGTTTTACTTTCTAGAGGTGAACCCAAGAGTTCAGGTAGAGCATACAGTAACTGAACTGATTACTGGTTACAATCTAGTTGAATTAGGCATAAGAGTTGCTCAAGGCGAGGAGTTGCCGTTGTCTCAGGCGGATATCTCATGGCGGGGACACGCGATTCAGTGTCGATTGAATGCTGAGGACCCTAAAGAATTCGTTCCAAGTCCTGGTCGCTTGTGGGATTGTCATTTCCCCTCTGGATTTGGAATACGATGCGATACTCATGCACATCCGGGCTACGAGATGCCAGGATGTTTTGACTCACTGCTAGCTAAATTACTCACGTGGGGGCACGACCGGGAGGATGCTATACGAAGAATGCGTACTGCACTAGATGAAACCCAAATTACTGGTGTTCAGCATTTGATTCCCCTGCACCGCAGAATAATGGATGAAAATGACTTCCTGAACCGAGACATAACTATTCAGTATATCGAGAATCACCAAGATTTACTTGGTTGAGGTGTTGCAAGTGGACGTATTGATGGTTGGTAGTATTGCCTATGATAGTGTTACCTCTCCGGCAGGTAACGTTGAGGATGCTTTGGGCGGGTCTGCTGTTTATGCTGGGATTGCGAGTTCTTTCCACGGTCGATACTTGAGTTTGGGAAAGATTGGCTTAGTTGGAGTGGTTGGTCAGGATTTTAAGCAGACTGATATAGAACTACTCGAGTCTCAAAGCTTAGACTTGTCTGGAGTAGAAATCGCTGAAGGTAATACCTTCCGCTGGGAAGGGTCTTATGAAGGAGATATGGGGATTGCTCAAACTCATGATACACAACTCAACGTGTTTGGTGAGTTTGACCCCAAGGTTCCAAAACATGCCACTGAGCCCAAGGTATTATTTTGTGCGAATCTAGTGCCTATGCTGCAGATGAAAGTTCTACATCAAGCTAGGGGGAGTAGGCTCTCAATGCTCGATTCAATGAATTTGTGGATTGAAATAGCCCGTGACGATTTACTGGCAGTAATGCAAAGTGTGGATTTGATAATTATCAATGATGGTGAAGTCAGAATGCTTGCAGGTGATGATAACTTGGTGCGGGCGTCCAGAGAACTAATCAGCATGGTTAGTTGTCGAACCTTGATTATCAAGAAGGGTGAAAATGGTGTTTTGGCTTTTCATGACGGGGAAATTATCGCGATACCAGCTTACCCAACAGAAAATGTGGTTGATCCAACAGGCTGTGGTGACTCATTTGCTGGAACGATTGCTGCATGCTTAGCCTCCAACAGTGGCCAAGTTACCAAATCCGAATTGCGCGATGCCCTGATACGCGCCACGGTTACTGCGAGTTTTACTTTGGAGTCATTTGGGACATCTGGATTGCTCAGCCTGACTATTGAAAAGTTCAACTCAAGACTCCAGCAATTTCAAGATATCTTGTCCTGATTAGAGGTCGATTCTTGGAAGGCCGCCTTTACCTGAAGCCGCACTTTTTTCAGGCTCGGACTCGACCATCTCAGTCCACGACAAATCACTACCAGAGTCAGCAAAATCCTGCTCGTTCTGCTCCATAAGTGTGTTTCGGCGACGAACATTTGCTTCCAACTCCCTCGCCTTGTCATCAGGAATGGGACCACCATTACTCTGCGCTAAATTACGAAACGTCTCGAGCTCTTCCTGTTGAGCTTCGTCAGCGCGCTCTCTCAAAGTTGCGCTGCTACTCTCCTCTAGTGTGGTGATTATCCGATTAGTGAGCGTATTACCAAAATCCCTAACTGCATTACCAAACGCAGGCACAAGTCGACCTCGCTTTGGAGAATTACGATTATTTGTCATTCTACGCTTGACCAATCTAGAGCTATTCGCTGTAGTTTTTTTCCTCAGACGTGAGTTCTGGTTGTGGGATATTGTTGATTCTGCACTTGGTAGCGCTCTGTTGGGATTGTGAATTCTTCGAGCGCTGGCAACCAGTGATTCTACTTCATTACCTTCGAAATCGATATTACCCAACAATGTATCTGGTGAACTAAACTCCGCTAAAGCATTCGTTGATACCTCTTGATGAGGTGTCTCACCAGGGTTATGGTATCCATCTTTATTCCAAAAACTCGGTAGAAGACTTGGCATTTCAGCAGGTCCTGCTTCGTTGGCCTGCCCTGAATTTATCTGTTTTAACAAGCCTGAACTCGGTGGACCCGGAATAATTGGCTTTTCATTTCCGGTTGTTGCCGACGGGAGATCAAAATCCATCCGATCAAACATGGCCATTGGATGTGCCTCTTGTCGCCCCCTACGGTCGCCAACATTATTGATTCCTCGCTCGATTAGCGAATCAGTAGGGACTGAGGGAAGCCTTTCTCTCCTTTCACTTGCCATATCTTGCCAACTTGGCTCACTTGCTGTTGGTGGTTGTGATGGAGGCATTTGAGTATCAAATATACTCATATCCATCACCGGAACATTCTCTGGTTCATTACTGACTGATTCAGCAATTTCACTTGATAGAAAGGTCGCAATTGATTCAGGCCTGTTAATCGGGGTAAGTTCAACTGGGACTACATCTGCCTCAAGAATGGTATTCCGAGGGTAACTTGTATCACTTTCCAAAATCTCTAACCCATCAGCTGCTTCCTCTAAGTTGAAACCCTTCTGTAATTTGGTTAGTATGGTGTTTAGTTTTAGCAACGAGAAGTCATTGCCCGTGACAACGTGACAGTCACCTGCCTCAGTATCTATTGTCAGTGTCGGCTTGCGGGTGACCGCCCAGCCAACGATAAGGCTTAGACCACCAATGATTGTTACCATTTGTAGTGAACTCGCCGCAAATATGCGCACTCCGGACCAGACTAATGCTAGACCAAGTGTCGCAACATACCCTGGGATAAGTCTAGTATGGTGGTGTTGAATTCTATTGATTGTATGCAACTTAATGTCTAATCCGTGGCCTGTCCTAGTCTCTAGACTTATCATTCTCTCATCGATGTTTGCAACAATTTTGCCCGACATACCTTCCAGATATAATGAGTCAATTTTCACATCACTTGACTCATCAGAAGTATATGCTACGCGACCTGTCGACTGCATCCCGTTTACCAAAGCAAACTGTGTAGGTTATCAAACCACCGCAGATTTACTCCACAAAATCCCTAATTTTACGCCGGTGAAAATTAGCGGAGTTACTCTAATGCGATTAAGGATGCTGAACCGATGATTCGAGGTTTGGAATCCAATTGAGCGATAATTGCAGAATCGGGCTCATCACGCCGAATGTAGACTGGCGATTCCCATTCCACCCGCAGTTTAGAACCGTTAACGGATTTAACTCGACCAACAGTAAATTGGAGGTCGACACTAATGTGAATTACATCTCCCTCAGTTAAAACACGTTTCTGAAACGGTGACGGGGCAATAGTCAACTCTGACAATTTGTGTTCAATGACGGAAAGTGGTATGTGTGTGTTGGTTTTCTTGTCGTCCACGGCCGGCTTGACGATAATTGAACCATTATTGAGTGAATCATCTTTAGCGCCTCTAATTGCAATACCAACCCGGTCACCCGACTTTGCTTGCTTCACATCATCGTCCATAACTTGTAATGACTTGGTATTACCACCGACTTTGGCTGGCAAGATGTAAAGTTCGTCATGGACATTAATAGTGCCACTTTGGACATAGCCGATTGCCACCAACCCGATTCCTTTAACGTTGAAATATTGGTCTATGCTGACTACTAACTGTGAAGTGGCTGAATCGATTAATACCTGTTCGAGATCTTCCATCAATTGGTATAGTTGATTTCTAATTTCAACACCCTCGTTTGACACGAATTTCCATTTTGTCAAACCCGCTTGGTGAAACATCTTTTTTACTATTTCTTCGTCAATCCACTCGCCATTTATAGGGTTAATTATCGCTAATCCTGAATCTATACTTGAACTGGCAAAGGCAACTAAAACCTCACCGAGTATGGCGTCTACTGAATTTACTTCAATCACTCCAACACGGCCGGCCGATATCGCATTCAATAACGGGCGCAGGCGCTCTGGATATCTTGCGGGTCGGATGATTGAAATTATTTTTGCTTCGCCGTCATGATACTCTTTGTGGACATAGGTGTGGACATCTCTCTGATCTGTTGCTTTGGCAATACTTTTTGCTAAGTCATCGCTGCCAAACATTGCTACATTCAGAACAGTCATTACATCCTCTCCAAAACAAATAAGGTAATTTTTTGGAAATTCAGTCAGTTTTGTGGGTAAGCATGTGAGTTCTAATTTGTTTTGCTTTATCCCACTCAATCTGTTCCTCGTCATTCTCCACCACAAATTGTGGAATTGGAATTGGACGCATCATGGAGTCAATTGCAACGAAGAAAAAGTAACCTTCACAAATCTTCTTTTTCTCCCATGTTGCCTTGTTGACTGCAAGAGCGGTTACCTTTGAACACGCAGTGTGGGTGCTTGTATACACTACTTTTCCTGTCACTTCGAGCAGGTCTCCCTGCCGAGCCGGGGATATGAATTTCAGAGTGTCAATAGATATAGTAACAAACTCTCGATGAGCAAATTTCGAGCAGGAGATACCTCCAGCCTTATCCATTATCGAGAGTAGTTTTCCACCAAACAGGGTATCATGGTCATTAGTGTCACCGGGAAAGATGTGCTCGATTAGAGTGACAGGCTCTTTAGAGTATGGTTCCATGATAATCGGAAAGGTTTCTACTTCAATAAGTCATGCTGTAAATATGCAAACATACAGGGAATTATTTGCACAATAATCCAATTGACGCACTGAGGATTTGGCTGATTTGTAGAAATGTATGACTAAATTGCAGTAAATCAAAGCATACAGTAACCATGTGGATGTCACACAAACCCGAAAAACCGATGCATTTTAGACATGGAAGTCTTGGAGTTAAACTGGCGATAGCATGGCGATTGAGAAAAACCGAATGAAAACCTCACTATTTCTGGCTTTGTTGATGATTTTAACTCCTCTAGCAGCGGCATCGACTGTAACAACTTTTTCTGATGGCTCATCTGAGGTTATTGTTGAGTTCAAAGATGGATATAGCCTGACCAATACCACTGATGGGGGCTTTTATCTTGGTAGTGGGGAGACAATAACCTCGGCAACGGTAAACATAAGTTCAGAACCTCTGCTGCACCATACTTCAAACGGCTACAATGGAATACAATCGTTTGCTTGGGATAGTAATGTGAACAACGGAGCGACGACGTTCGACAATGTTAGCAAGTTTGCTTTCAACAAAGACACGCTGCAAAATTCAGTTCAATTTCACTCTGAACTACTAGTTACTGACTTTGAATCGAATGACGGTGGCTTTGATAACTCAACGCAGAATTATGATCCCTCAGGTAATGCATTAACTTGGGATTATGCTGCGATTGAAGATCGCCAACTAACCGAAGGACCAGACAACTGTGCCTCTGGCGAGATGTGTTGGGGTACCAACATATTTGATGATGATTACACTAACGATTTGGATACAGACCCTGCGCCTTATGTCGACCAGATAGAATTCCGTCTTACTACCCCGGTGATGTATTTGGATAGTGGTCTAAATGACACCTTCCTTCGCTTCGCTTCGTGGCATCAAATGGAAACAAAATTCAACACTAATGGCGACTATTATTATGACGATTGTGCCTTCATAGAGATAGAATATTCTCAAGTAGGCCAATTCACCGGCGAACAGCAGGTTGAAACATTATTGATCAATTTCCCTGAATCTTCTGGAGTAGGCCCCGGAGAGGGCCTCTACGCAAAGGATGATTCAGGGAGTAACCGTGACAGGATTTCCCCTGAGTGTAGCCCACTAGAGGACAATGAGTTTGGTCTAGCTGGGACATCGACAAATCCGCTGAACCTAGATGGTTGGGCAACGATTGCTGCGAATCTTGCACCATATCTAAGCAATTATATTAAAATTAATTTTGTGTTGTTCCATACAGACGCACCAGGGAATGTAGCGCAGTTCCCTACTCCTGGTTGGTATATCGATGATGTTACTATCGGAGAGAAGTATGTTACCGATGGAACCATGGTCATTGAAAACCTACAATATCCACAGACATACAGCGAAAAGTCACCCAACGGATACGGATTACTGTTCTTGGACACATTCGAGCCTGCTGATTCAAGCCTTAGCTACACATTTAGAGACGCAATCAGTGGCCAAGTAGCAACCGACCAAGACGGTAATCCATTCCAAGGCATCACGGGCCAAGTGATTGAGTTGTGGGACTTAGATGCTACAGATTATCCTTACATCGATCTCGAGGTAAGGTTCAATTCAGGAAATGACCAAATTTCAACACCAGTGTTTTTCGGCTACTCATTCGGCACAGAGTTTGGCATAACCTTCAACGATGTTTCGAGGCACAGAGGGTTGAATGTTGATGATGGTGAATTTGATTATGTCCATGATAAAGGGTATGAAATGCATATCGATTCTGCCTCATTTATCGACACCAACAATGGAGAGTTCGCTAAACCAGTTTACGGGCTAAACGTAAGCGGTATGAGGAGTTGCCAAATTGATATGGAATTGGACTCCCCTCTATTTTCGACACCCCAACCGATTTATGTTGAAACTGCGCAGTCATTTGCATCCCCGCTCTTCGAATTTAGCCTCAAACTAACCTACAATGCAGATTGTGTGATGTCTGACATCTGGATTGAGGTAGCATTCGGTCACCATGCAACTGGAATTGGAGTAGATTATGGTGTCGACCAGATTAACGAATGGGAATTTAATCAACCCGGATATGGTAACTTTGGTATGCAAGATATGTTCTACTCAGGTGAAGTGAATGGAGTAAGTCAGGGTTCCAAGACCGCTAGGTTGAGTTTAGATCCAATTACCGGTTTGGCAATAGATGGATTTTTCCTGATTCCCAAGGGTGCAAGCCTAGATTATTTTGATGTCGCATTTGCTAACAATGATATTTTCAATGCCAATGTCACAGATCAAGGATTTGCGCTGTCAATAGTCGTTGGCGCTACATCAGAATATGTCGATTTGGCCGCCAACGAAGATGACTTCAATCTCTATGACATAGGCACAGACAAGCAAAAGGCGCTAAATGTTCTACAAGATTTTATTTCAGACCCAAATGTTCCAGTCATCAAGACCGATTCAAGTGGTATGGAATGGGTTAGAGTTGGCTTCCAAGTTGCTCAGTTAGACAGCAACAATGGTGGTGCCGTCGAGCTTGAAAACCTCAAAGTAATTTACCGACTTGAACATCAAATCGGTCAAGATGGCGGTTTTGCCGCCTACCTCCGAGAGTTTGTTGCAACCTCCAATCAAGGCACATCGCAATCCTCTGGCTCGCAAACTTTCGTACCGGTAGAGACGACGTCAGCGAATGGCGGCAAGATTACCTTAAGCAATTTGACGATTACCAGTCAGGCGGGATACGATTCAACCCTAATCTGGAACAGTCAATATGATGGCCTGTATGCTACAGGTGAATTGTATCATATAACTACTACACACAGTGTCGATCCAGTCACTGGAGCGGCATTATCAGCCTGTAAAATTACCTTCAAAACCGATGAAAGCACGTTTTCCTTGGTTTATGATTTGCTAACTGGATGGGCTGAAGAGGGCGACAGTCAGGATTATATTACCCTTCATCCATCATCTACAGCCAGTATCGTTGCAGGCGACCAACAGATAGATTGGAAGTTTTCGGTTAATTCTAACTGGGACGATCAGGCACGGGTAATCATCTTGTCAGAAACCGTTGCTGATGATGGGGTAGTTGGAATGCTGTCCGGTATATCGATACTGCCTGCGACAGGTAACGCAGTTGAAAATGATAT
>DUJJ01000087.1:3317-9579 GCA_013329865.1 Candidatus Poseidoniaceae archaeon | reverse complement strand
TGGACATGGGTCGGTGGTTACCACATCTGATTGGGCTAATAACGCCACTGGTTACCATTGTCGGTATCCTTGCCGGTGGATGGTGGATGGGTGCAACATTGTATCTTGCGCTCGGTGTTTATCCAATATTAGATCTAATTGCCGGCCAGAGCTCTGACACTAACCCGCTGGAGGAAGGCAAAGCGTTCAATTATATTGTGCATGCACACGCAATTTTAGTTCCACTAGTAATCTTAGTCCTACTGTATACTGCACTAGTAAATTACACACCGTTCGTTTGGTTAGGGGCGTTATCAGTTGGATTGAGCAGCGGTGCGTCTGGTATCGTCACTGCTCACGAACTAGGACACAGGCGACCTCGCTCTGCGAGTTGGTGGCTGTCACGCTTGGATTTGATGTGCGTATTGTATCTGCACTTCACAATCGAGCACAATTATACCCATCATAAGCACTGGGCTAAGTCTAGAGATCCAACTTCATCTCCTTGGGGCAGAAATGTTTACTACCACTTCATACGAACTATTCCCTTGCAAGTCAAAGGTGCCTACCGGGCCAAGCCAAAGGATGTCAAGGTTTCAATGACGGTTCAAGGCATAATGTTGCTTATCATGCTAATAATTTCACCAATCGTATTGGGGGTATTTTTGCTCCAGGCCTTCGTTGCAATATATCTGCTTGAGTTCGTTAATTATCTACAGCATCATGGATTAGTAAGACAAGAAGGGGAACGGGCCAATGCCAGTCATGCATGGGAAAGCCGTCACCGTTGGTCTAGATGGACCCTTCTCGAACTACCACTACATCCGTCTCATCATCTAAAAGCGAGTACACCATACCAGAAATTAGACTCACATGATGAGTCCCCACAGCTGCCCAATGGTTACTATGTAATGTTCTGGACAGCGCTAATTCCGCCACTGTTTCATCACCGGATGAAGCAAAGCTACAATGCTTACAAGCAACAGGTCTCCTAGATATCGGCTAACAGCCTTATAAATACTAGAAGCAAATCTATTTGCCTAACAGTGAATAACATATGTTGCAAATTGATAGCCTGACGAAATCATTTGGTTTCGGAGCAGCAAAACTCGAGGTTCTCAAAGGAATCACACTGTCAGTCAAGCAGGGCGAGTTGGTCGCGTTAATGGGTCCATCAGGCTGTGGCAAATCAACCCTATTGAACATCATCGGTGGTTTGTTATCTGGCGATGGGGGGGAAATTGACCTCAACGGCCGAAAATATGGACAAAAAGGCCCCTCGAGTGTAGTTGATGTTAGACGAGAGTTGGTTGGTTGGATTTTCCAAGACTTCCACTTGCTCAACAACCTATCAGCATTGGACAACGTTGCGATGGCCTTGGAATTATCAGGAGTCAGTTCCAAGGCAGCGGAATCACGCGCCGCAGCAGCGTTAGAGCGTGTTGGCTTGAGTGATAGAATGCATCATATTCCAGATCAACTCTCAGGTGGCCAACAACAGCGTGTGGCAATCGCTAGAGCAATTGCGGGGAACCGTCCGCTATTGTTGGCGGACGAACCAACTGGTAACCTTGATATTGCAAGCGGCCAGGATGTGTTACAATTATTCAAGGATTTATGCCACGACACAGAGCATCCTATCTCGATCCTTATGGTAACCCACGACCCTGAACTGGCTGCAAATGCAGATCGAATGTTGCTACTTAGGGATGGAAAAACTGAAGCCTCCGATATTCGCAGTGCGTGGGGGCTTGACGATGAGCAAGGCGGTGAAGAGGAGTGACAGAAATCGATGACTCTGACCCATTCGCCACCTATGTCGTGCCAAAAGTCTCACGCGTTGAAAGGTGGCGCAGAAGAGTCAGAGATGCACCAGAAAATATCCGTCTAGCTTCTCAAAGTGCTTGGCGCGGTAGAGAGCGGGGTCTTGCGGTCGTTGCTGGTGTTTTC
The DNA here is from genome assembly GCA_013329865.1 of Candidatus Poseidoniaceae archaeon. GTDB lineage: Archaea > Thermoplasmatota > Poseidoniia > Poseidoniales > Poseidoniaceae > MGIIa-L1 > MGIIa-L1 sp8725u. The sequence goes on along the minus strand of DUJJ01000087.1, from coordinate 7,650 downwards.
CTGGCATCATTGGTTATTACCACCGTATTCTCTTATGGTATTGGTCTGTCGCAAATTTTCTTTGACGAATCACTCGATGGAGAGCCAATTGATGCTAAAGTTGAATTTAAGAAAGCACCAACTCCAGAAACCACAGGATGGACAAATAATACCAGTGTTATGCAGGAAGTCTGCCAAGAATTAATGACGGAATACAGCCAAGAGCTAGCAGATTGTACAGTTATTCTCGGACGTCAAGGTATCCACAGTGCTGGGTTTTTCAATGAGGATTTTCTCTACGCTCAACCCCTCGAAATGCGGTCGATTGTTGATAATGAAAATCCATACTGGGTAAATACAACTTATGAGTATCCGGAACTACGAGAGGCTGGACCCCCAATATCGAACTATCGTTCGATAAGATTGATGGGGCCCGGAGCCTTTGACGGTGAGTTTGCTGAACGCTATAGAGCGAGTATAATTCAAGGCCAAGGCGAATGGCCAAACCCACAAAACATGTCTGATGAAAGAGGCGTAATATTGCCGGCAAACATTGCCTCACAAGCTAAGGCTAGTGTTGGCGACGTCCTTGAAGAGATTACTTTTGTTTACGTCATCGATAGTGAATTTTTTGACGCCGGTGGCGTCGAGTTAGTTGAGACCTGTCCGGGCGAAGCATCAGCCTCTGAAAATGGTAAAATCTACTGTCGTATGCCCATGACTCTCACCAATATGAAGGTGCTCGGCATCTATCAGCCGTGGGACTTAGGCAACCCAACACTTGGTCCAAATCCAATCTTCACCACTTGGACAGTGCTATCAGATGACCAAGCAGCCATACTGATGGAGAAAGACCATGTTTATCTCGGCTTGGCTGTCGACCGCTCACAATTACCGACCTCCTCAACTGCTGATGCAAGTGATTGGCTAGATAACCTCAAAGTTTCAATAATGGCAAGCAATTACACTGCGAGTGAAATAGAATTATTCTACACCGATATCGTGGGTGGAACAATAACCTTTCTTGACATATTTCTAGGCTTTATCCAGATTTTTGATTACGTTATCATGGTGCCAATTGTTGTAATGTCGCTCGCCGTTTTAGTCTACGGTCTAATCCTATCATTGGAACAACGGCGCAAAGAAATCAGCATCCATCGGGTAATCGGTGCTGATAGTCGAGGGCTACAGGGCATGGTTCTGCTTGAATTAGCAGTATTCGCTTCAGTAGCCTGGCTAGCTGGCTACCTGCTCGCTATGTTTGCCGTGCCAATCGTACTATCAGCGGTTGGCTTTATGCAGTTTAAAGCTGGAAACTACAACATTGACCCAACACTAAGTTTCGGTGCGACTCTGTTCACCGCGTTGAGCACGTTGGGGCTTGCCCTACTTTTCGGCAGAAAGCGAGCCCGAGAATTCATCAACTTAGAAATTGACGAAGGCGTGAAAAACACCACTGCTAAAGCGGAACCTAAATACTGGTTACACTGGACTTGTTTTATTCTAGGTTTCATCTCGGTAATTGATACATGGATGGAAATGAATGGCAGTGAGGACGGCATAATTCAGAACTTTTTCCTCGAAGGTTTGTTTGGTATCTTTGGTCCCTTTTTGTTGTGGATTGGTGGTGCACTTGTGCTGGGACGACTTGGTGCTAAGGGTCCGCAAATCATGCAGGTTATATTCGGTAAGACTAAGATTCTGAGTGATGTTAAGCGCGGACTCAAGGGTTCAGGTTCTGCTGAATCAGTCAACAGGTTAGCCGTAATTATGCTGCTAACCCTTTCTATCGTTACTCTTGCTGCCGTGCAAGGCTATACCGGTTCATTAGTTGATGAACGGACCGTCGATGCCAGAGTTGGCAGCGATTTGCAAATTACCTTCGAAGAACCGCATAATGAATCGGGGGCAATCAGCATTGTTCGAGATATCTATCGCCCTGATGCTATGGTTCGAGCCACGACAATACCCTCTATCGTCCTCAAGGGCCCAGACGGCGACTATCTCCAGACCTATGTTGTGCTCGATAATTCAGCTGATGTCCTAAACTGGAATCAACAGTCTATTCCGGGCAAGAGTGTTAGCGCAGCATTGGAAAGATACGCAGACGGAGGCTTCTCGGCAGGAGAAGACTCAGCGTTCACGCTCGACTTAGCTGGCTCTTGGTCCAGTTCGAGAGCCCTAGATGATATTCTAATTAGTGAGAACGATGGCCGCAGTGTGACAGTATTGATGGATTATGAAACCCTTACTCTCAATTTTTCTGCAGTGGATAGCTCTAATGTGACTAATAATCCAGAAATAGATTGGGAAGAGGCGCTGTTTGCATACTCATCGTTGATGAATACAGATCTGAGTGGGGTGGATTTTTCCGGTCAGGACTTGAGTTACCGTGATTTCGGCAGGATGGATTTCACCAACGCAAATCTGAGTGGTGCAGATCTATCAGGAGCAAATCTCAGTGAATCGTTATTCTTCCGTACTGATTTGTCAGCAGCCAATTTAACAGGTGCTAATCTAACCAACTCAATAATAGTCGAATGGTTTGGTGGTTCTTTAGATGCCGCCGACTTTACAGATGCAATCCTTACAGGAATGTATGGCACTGCGGATGCGACCAATGTGGTCTTGCAAAATACCACCTGTGCGAGTGGCAATGTGTCGATAAATTCAGTATGTGATGAGTTTACCACCTTTATACCGACTCCACTCACCGTGCCAATTTTGCTAACCGAATCACCAGTACAAATTGAACGCAATTCGGTAAATTCATCGATAAAATACATGGGACTACACGAATTTATTCCGGGCATGAATTCCTCAATCATCGCTGATTCGTTAGTCATTGGCGAATCGTCTTGGCGCAGTTTCGTTGGCGACACAATCGTCGAAAACTATTCAACAAATAATTGGATAATGCGCATTGACGGTGTCAGCGGTGAAGCACTGCAAGCGCTTGGTTCTCAGTTGGAGGCTGATTCGCGTATTGGTGAAGTAATAGACTGGAAGTCAGAGCACGAATCCGTTGAACGTAATGGTGGACTGATATTTGGCACTCCTGGATTACTGTCACTGCAATTCGTGGTAGCAAGCATTGCCGCAGTTGCGTCGAGTTTTGTATTCCTATCATTGGTGTTGAACCAACGCAAAAAGGAATTAGCCGTCCTACAAGCCATCGGTGCTAGTCCGATACAGATTCTGCGGTTAGTGTTATTCGAAATACTGTCGATAATCGTGGTGTCAATGCTGCTCGGGCTAATTCTTGGTATTGGACTTGCCTTTTCCTTCAATGGCTTCTTCGATGTCTTCGGTTTCATATTCCAACTATTTGGTGGAGCCTCGACGAACATAAGCCGTGAGTTGGTGTATCCTTGGTTTGAGTTAACTCTAGTATCCATATCGGTCTTCACCGCAGTGGTCATTGCCCTGTTGTTGACGACTCGAAGAGCGCTGAATTCCGACCTAGCGATGGTCTTGAAGGGGGAGTAAAATTGAGTGATAGTATTTTGAAAGCTTCCTCTCTATATCACGTCTATGAATCCAAGGCTGAGGACGGTAACGTAGTTGCCTTGCGTGGTATACACATCGATATCAAACAAGGTGAGGCAATCGCAGTTGTTGGTCCTTCAGGTTCCGGCAAATCAACATTGATGAAATGTCTTGGCGGATTGATGAAGCCAAGCTCCGGCTCGGTCATGCTAGCAGGTAAGAACATGACAAGACTTAGTGGCAGGCAACTAGTGCACTTACGTCAAAAGACGGTATCGTTCATTTTCCAAGAAGGTAATCTGTTACCCGATATGAATGCTCGGGATAATGTAGCTCAGCCGCTAAGACATCAGGGAATATCATCTCGCAAGGCGCTTAAGTTAGCTGATGAGATGCTTGACCGCTTAGGCATCCTGCACCGGGCTAAGGCACTTCCAATGAAACTTAGTGGGGGTGAGCAACAACGTGTAGCAATCGCTCGTGCTTTGATAACCAACCCCCGGTTAATCCTGGCTGATGAACCGACTGGAGCCTTGGACCCTATCACCAGTAGGGAAGTTTTAGCATTGTTCAAAGAATTACATGAAAATGACGGTGTATCATTTTTGATAGTGACACACTCCAAAGAAGTAGCATCTTTTGCTGATCGCTCGTTGGAGTTGCGTGATGGCAGATTTGTTGCAGAACACGGAGATGGGGTTGATGTTGAGGATTTAAGCAAAGCAAGAGAACTGATAATCGATGAGACGGGAACGGTTACTCTACCCCCGGATATATTGCTGAAAATCGGCGGCCCTGGCAAGTATCTCACCAATGACATTGAGAATGGTCGACTGATGCTGCAGGGTGAAAAGGTAGAATCGAT
>DUJJ01000087.1:0-2928 GCA_013329865.1 Candidatus Poseidoniaceae archaeon | reverse complement strand
GACGACGAGGAATGCCCAGCATGTGGCTCCAGTAGACCGATGGTGGAAGTCAAATGATTCCGCGCTTGACCACCCTGATAGGTTACACAGAAGGCATATCAGCACTATGTTTGTTCTTCATTGCCATGCCGATGAAATATTTCTTTGGGCAACCGGAGGTGGTAACGGTTGTTGGTTCGCTCCACGGCGGATTATTTGTCGCTTATATCGTGATTTTGATGGCTGGAGTTGGCGGGCACTGGAATAAACTGGCCGTCTTGCACGGCTTTATCGCAGCCTCGATTCCGTTCGGACCTTTCTGGTTTGATGGTAAACTTAAGGCCGGCAAATATGCTCTGTAGCTAATATTGATTAAGCGTATAAAGCATTGATTGTCAGGAAGTCAGGCCTAGGCTAACTTGACACCATCTGGCCACAATACGAGGATTAGCGTTCTGCCGCGCGTCTTTGGATTATGTTTTGATGCCTTATCCATCCAAACTATTGAACCGACTGGATACGCTCCATCATCATCCCAAACTTCACCTTCAAGCACCAAGTATGCCTCTCCACCAGGGTGCATATGAGGCATGAACGCATCGACTGTGACCTCAGAGTCGGCATCATACAGTACTAGTGAGCATTTTTCCTCGCGCTTCAACTTGCCAAGACGGACTCCGGTGCCAAAATCTTTCCATGAAATATTCTCTTCCAACCAATCTTTATCGATGTTAAAACTCAACCAACTGGACATGTCGTGAGTAAAGACCATGTCTACCCGGAATCGTATAACTTGATGATTTCTTCGGAAAATTGGCGTAGGTTTCAAACCGATGAAGACGACCAGATGGTGAGCACGATGTCTAGTCAACCACTGAGCATCCCGGATTTCCCGCCTGCTGGGCCGTGGGATGCATATGTGTCGATCATTATCTGGATTCCACTAATTTTACGCTTGATGTTCTTGATTGTCCCATTCAGAAATGCAATTAGAAAACTAGCACCCCACGCCGGATGGGCGCTAAAACAGGTGCGTGAATTACCGGTCAAGGGATTTGGATTATTAGCCGCAAACGAAATTTTAGCAATATTATTCCCACCACTAATTGTCCTACTGGTAAGATTGATTTTTGACCCCATTGGATGGCAATCATGGTCAGAAGTTCCAAATTTGGGTGGGGCAATACTCCTGCTCCTGCTCTTTTTTTGGATTTTCTTTGACATCTTTAGGATTGGTAAGATACGAAGAATGCTCAAGGCGGTGGAAAAGCATGATGTCAACAAACTACGCAAGGTGGCGGATACTGGACTCTCGGTTCGATCATGGCTGCAAAGATTCGCTAACAAGGAGCATGCTAACAGCCAAACCAACGATACTGAAATAGTCAAACAAACCGGTGGTAGAGCCTTGAAGACTGGAATGTTAATCTGGGGAAGTAAAATTATCAAAGCCAGAAAGTTAACCCCGGCAGGTCTACTCTCAAGCGTTGCAGTAGGTGCAGCAATCGAGGTTGCTAGAAGCGGGGCTGGAAAGATTTCAGATATGGTTGATAACAAGATGCAGGAGGAATTTGACAAGGTAGCGGAAGTAAATACCCGCAGCCTGTTGATATTATTCACTAGAGATTTATTCATGGGGATTGCCCCATTGATTGCTCTAGGTTTACTACCAGTTATTTTCTGAGACCGCCATTAGTTTCATTGCTTTAGGTCGCTTGGACGGTTTGAGGGGTAGTTATCGGCCGGTTAATTTTGATGCGTCACGGGCAATCTATGTGGAATTCAGCTGACTTGTTCACCGGGTGGGTTGATGTTCCGTTAACCAACAAGGGAATCGATGAAGCGATTGACGGCGGCAAAAAAATAGCTGATTACGATATTGACGAGGTTCACGTTTCGACGCTGATTCGGGCGCAAATGACGGCAATGTTAGCACTCGCACAGAATAATCACGATAAGACACCCGTGTTTCAATATCCAGCCGGTGATGAGGACAAGGTCTCAGAGAATGAGGCAAGGATGATTGAGTGGGCCCAAATAAAAGGTGCTGAAAGCAGTGCTAACATCCTTCCTGTGTACGTTTCATGGCAACTTAATGAAAGGATGTATGGCGACCTACAGGGTCTGAATAAAGACGCGACTCGAGCGAAATATGGCGACGAACAAGTTCACATCTGGCGGCGCTCTTATGATGTTCCGCCACCAAACGGCGAGTCGCTGGAATTGACTGCAAAAAGGACCATTCCGTATCTTGAACAAAACATAATTCCACAACTTGCGGCTGGTAAATCGCTGTTTGTTGCAGCCCACGGTAATTCATTGAGAAGCATCATAATGAGCATTGAATCCTTGTCAGAAGATCAAGTGTTGTCGTTAGAAGTGCCAACCGGCTTACCAATTATCTACGCCTACGAAAGCGGAGCATGGTCAAAGTTGGATTGATACGCTGTTTTTAGTATTATGACTATGATTTATCACCGTGGTCAATAGTTTTGCTAACTTTCACGTTTCGACAAAGGCAGCATTGCTGGCTTTGCTGATTGCCTCACCTTGGCTAATAGTTCAGGTTGGCATAGTCATCTTAGGACCAGACCGAGAAATTACCGAAATGCCGGTGTGTGACTCTACTAGTGGAAACTGTGCACATCTTGGTGGCGGCGACGATTACCGATTGCTTGAACAATACCCAACTTTCCTCGACATATCAGCTGAATCGGTTTACAATAACCTGATACAATACATTGAACACAATGATTGGAATTTCATTCATGAAGATAGCACCGGCGACACCTATTACGTTCATTTTGTTGAAACCACCAAGTTTTGGCAGTTCCCGGATGATGTAATCGTCTTGATTCGACCGACTACTAGTGGTTGTATAATAGAAATTCATTCTGAGTCTAGACTTGGCTGGGGAGATTTAGGACTCAACCCTGAGCGCATCGATAC
>DUJJ01000073.1:4588-13546 GCA_013329865.1 Candidatus Poseidoniaceae archaeon | reverse complement strand
TTTGCCCTTCCACCTTCCGCTTTTGCTCTGACTGCAATTTTGAGATTTTTAGTCCATTGGTCATAGCCTAGCAAACAGGATTGACTAGCGTTAGGGGTTACGTGGACAGCAATCAAAATCTCGTTGGATAGGGTTTTTTGTAAGCATCCGTAAAACTCCAAGTTAATCCCTAGTTTTATCTAGTCTCAGGCGCAAAATAAACTGTCCTGAATTTGGTCATTGGCGAGGTGCTCTAGGGAAAAACGCAGGTTCATATACCATGGGTGAAAAAGGCACACTGAAAGGCATCGCAAGGTGTTGACAAACATTCAGCCAACGGCATTTTTCGATAACCCTTAAGGGCTACTAAAGGGGCGGATAATCAGGTCAAGTCCATGGTGGCAGAGGATACCGTTTTTTCAGTACTCTACGACAAATTTCTTTTTTGGGGCATCATCGTAGGAATTATCACATTCGCGTGGCTATTGTACGCAATGATCAGGTATCGTGCCAGCATTGTACCAGACACTACTGATGTCGACCACATTGTCGTTGGTTCCTTCCCTGTTGACCGCCATAATACCAAGCTTGAGGTAATGTTTTACGTCGTGCCAACCATTATTGTGGTATGGCTCGTAGTTCTTGCACTCGCATCCAACACAGCAGTATGGGTAATTCCTGATGAGGAAGAATCTTTTGATGTCGAGGTTATTGGTCAACAGTGGTTCTGGGAATTCAATTACAACGATGAATTGACTTGGCAAGACGATGCTCGTTTGACCGGCATCGATGTTGTGTGGAGCGACAGCGACGATAATGTCACAATTCAACACGTAGCCAATACCGACGCCACCAATGTCACGATAACCGTTGGCCCGGATACAGAATCATATCCACTCGATGTATCCACTGGTTCAACAATCATTGAGAAAACCTTCAGGAAATTTTCTGCTCTAGCGGTAGTAGTTGAGGACTCGACGGGTAACGAACTACATCGTTGGGGCCACATACCAATAAATCACAAGTTATCCACGGCAGCAGGCGATCATTTGATTATTCCATGCGACGATGAAGTTGTGCTAAATTTGTTTTCTCACTCGTCTGATTACAGCGACCTAAACAGTACATACTGGGGTGTTCAACACTCCTTTTGGGTGCCTGAATGGGGAATCAAGGAGGATTTAGTGCCTGGCTTGGAAGGTGGCACAGTCATGTGGTTCATGGCTGATGATGCTGGGACTTTCCCAATCCGCTGTGCTGAATATTGTGGACTAGATCACTCTAAGATGATTGGCTATGTGGATGTAGTCTCTCCAATCAGTTACGGTGCCGAATACTGCGACGATGATTCAGGCGTAGCGAAAGAAGGAGGCACCAACTAATGCGTGTCAGGACCATTAGTCTACTATCAATTGTGTTAATTTCCTTGGTTATGGTACCGCAATTGGATGCTGCTCCAGGCGGGATAGGCTCAGCCGGTGACAACGGCTGTTCATGTCACGGCGGTGAGTCTTCAGATACTGTCGTCACGGTAACGGGCCTTCCAGAAGTGTACAACTCTAGCGAGACATATCTGTTTACAGTAACCGTAACCAATGACGTAATGGAAATACACAATGGTGGTAGTACTGAGGGAGCAGACCCGTGGAATGGTCGTGCTGGTGGTTTCAGACTTTTAGCCTCCAAAGGAAGTGTAGTTTCTGTTGATCCTACATACGCTAAGGAGATGGACGGTGGCCTGACTCATACTGCTGAAAGTAACCACGTTAGGTCGTGGGATTTTGAGTGGACTGCACCTGCTGATGATTCACAATTTGTTGAATTTAAGGTATATGGCAATGCGGTAAATGGCGGCAACGGATTCAATGGCGACATGTGGAATAGTTTCGAGACCACTATTGCGGGTTTCTCTGCCGGTGAAATGGCACCGAGCGTCAGAGCCTTGGTGCTATTACTTACCGCCATCGCGCTCGCTCTAGGGTTGATTCTGCTCGGTGTGATGTGGGTTTACTACTCCCGAAACCCTGATACTTTCAGCATCTACAGTTTCTGGAGTTACCTCAAACCGTGGTTAACCACAACCGACCACAAGCAAGTAGGTATCATGTATTTCTTGTATGGTTTCTTCTTCTTCTTAGTTGGTGGATTCTTGGCACTCCTATTCAGGATTCAATTAGCTGTTCCAGAGAACACCTTCCTTACTGAAACAGAGTATAACTCGTTCTTTACACTACACGGAACCACTATGATTTTCTTGGCTGCCATGCCAATGATAGCAGGTTTCATGAATTACGTTCTACCACTACAGATCGGCGCTAAGGACCTAGCATTCCCACGTATCAACGCAATGGGATTGTGGATGTTGGTATTCTCTAGCCCGCTAATCTACACTGGAATTTTCACTGGCGAAGCCGCTGACATTACCTGGGTTATGTATCCACCATATTCGTCACTTACGGAGGCTAACCTTGGAGAGGGATTGTCGCAATATGGTGCCAACTTGGGGACTACTGCGTTCCTATCAGGCATGTTCATGCTTGGTGCTTCCTCAACACTCGGTGGTGTCAACTTCATTACCACTGTGTTTACCATGCGAGCACCTGGCGTCACATGGATGAAGATGCCGCTGTTCACATGGTCGGTATTCGTCAGCGTATTCATGCTTTACATGTCACTCCCAGCACTTATCATCGGTATTGTATTCTTACTATTTGATCATACCATCGGCACGGTGTTCTTTACCAGCGGTGGAGATAGCTTACTGTTCCAGCATTTGTTCTGGTTCTTCGGTCATCCTGAAGTATACGTAGTGATTATCCCTGCCTTCGGCATTGTCTCTGAGGTACTTGCAACCAGCGCTAGACGGTCAATATTCGGCTACAAATCGATGGTCTTTGCCATGGCCGGTATCGGTGTTGTTGGGTTCATTGTTTGGGGTCACCACATGCTGACTTCCGGAATGGATGCCTTCTGGCGAGCTGCTTTCATGATTACCACAATGGCGGTTGCGATTCCGACGGGTGCTAAGATATTCAATTGGTTAGCAACCATTTGGGGTGGCAGTTTAGTCATGAAGACTCATACCCTGTGGTCACTAGGTTTCCTAGTTACATTCACATTGGGTGGCATCTCTGGAATGTTCTTCCCAGTTGCTGGGTTAGATGTTCACTTCCATGATTCCTACTTCGTTGTCGCGCACTTCCACTACGTATTCATTGGTGGAACCGTGTTTGGAATTTTGTCTGGAGTGTATTACTGGTATCCGAAGGTAACCGGTAGAAAACTCAATGAAACCCTCGGCATGTGGCATTTCCTGATTGGTTTCTCGTCATACAATGCGGCATTCTGGCCAATGCACAAACTTGGTATCATGGGTATGCCGAGAAGAACTCACTCTTATTTGGAGGAAACCGGCTTTGCAGAATACAATCTGGCGGTTAGTATCTTTGCGTTTATCTTTGGATTGAGTCAACTGCTCTTGGTGTGGAATATTTTCGCTTCTGGACGCAGCGGTGAACCAGTCGGCAAAGATCCGTGGGGCGGATGGTCGCTCGAATGGTCAACAACCTCGCCGCCACCAACCCCGTCATTCCATGATATTCCAACTCAGGGCGACATGAATGAATTGTATGGTCACCACAACCATGATGAAGACAAGACCACAGTCGCTGAAAAATTATGGAAAGCCAAACCAAAGGGGGCTGAATGATGAGCGGTTTCAATAATCACGTTGACAATTCCGTCTGGGGCAGAGCCGTATTGATGGCTGGAGCAATATTGACTATTGGCATAGTTGCTTTTGCCGCTTTGGGACTCGGCGTTGGTAGCGTCAAGCACGACGAGTACATGGAAGCCAAGGGCGAATACAAAGATGCCCTAAAAGACACTTCTCTGACTGAGAGTGAGCTATACAAGATTCATCACCATGAAATCGATGCTCACCTATCATACCTGACCTATTGGGTTGCAGGAGTTACAATACTCGCAATCAGTGGAATATATGCGATTTTCTTGGGCGTTGGTGGCTTCTTTAACTCTATACAGCCGCAGGAAGATCACGGGCATGATGACCATCACGATGATCACCACGACGAGCATCATGGTTCAGCATCACCAATCGTATTCTGTACAGGTGTGTTACTATTTTTGATGGGCTTCCCTGATTTTGTTGAGGGCATGAGAGCATTACTCTCTCAAGGTGGCACTTTTGCTCCTGGGGACATGGTACTGAGCACCATCGGTCTGACCATTATTATGATCGGTGTTGCGAATTGGTGGCGTGAAGATTTGCCGTTTATTGGCCACGGTGAGCAAATCGCCACATCTGCTCCATTCGAAGGTGAGCACATTAGGAAAGCGGGATTATGGGTTTTCATTATGTCTGAAGTCATGGTATTCGCAACCTTCTTTTCCTCATATCTGAGAATACGCACAGAATGGTGTACTAAGTGGGCATTCGACGAGGGTAGATGCGGTGTCGGTATGACCGAAGGTGACATTGTGATGACAGCCTCTGATTATCTACGGCCCGGCGGTGCTGCGGGGACTGGAGATTTTTGGACCATGCTTCCGGGCGCAGTCAACACCTTCGCGCTCATTGTTTCATCTTACACCATTGTTCTAGCACTCAAGACTGCCAAAGACAAAGATTGGGAAGCACCCAAAGGCGCATTGAAGTTCCTTTTGCCTGACAAGAAAACGGCGGTTAGAAATTACCTCATTGCAACCTTAGCCCTTGGTTCGATGTTTATCGTATTGAAACTTGTTGAATGGAGCCACTTAGTCGCTGAAGGTTTTACCGTTGGCACGGTTCAAGGTTCAATTTTCTTTGTGGCGACCGGCGCACACGGACTGCACGTATTCGTAGGTCTGCTAATCATGCTCTACTTAGTTTTCAAAGCAGACACGGTCGGTTATGACGAAGAAAACGGTCAGGGCATTGAGTATTTTGGACTATATTGGCACTTTGTCGATTTGGCGTGGGTGGTAATATTCCCAGCATTCTATTTGTATTGAGGTGATTAAATGGGCGAACACGCAGAAACGGGATTAGAAAAATGGTTACTTGACAAAACCGGTAAGGATATCTATTTTTGGAATTTCCAAATTTTGATGTTCTTCACCCTGTTTGAGGTGGGCGCGGTGTTCTTTGAGGTAATTCCGGGAACCGATATCAGAATTACTAGATACATGGTGTGGGCGATATTGATCGTAGTTGGCATAATCAAGGGTTATGGCATTGCGGCATACTTTATGCATCTGCGCGGTGACCCGAGAATTTACACTAGAACAGCACTATTTCCGGTGCTGTTTGTGCTATTGATGATGTGGGGTATTGGATTGTCCAACCCAGAAGCAATTACAGAGTTGCCAGCATGGTGTACACCCGATTGGGATTACGCGACAAATAGATGAAGGATTGATATAACTCCAGCCTCAGGTTGCTGCATGGTTTCTAAGAAGTCACTGTTAGCGGCTTTGGTAATAATGATGTTCTGCATCTCTGCCATACCAACCGCTACAGCCTACAAAGGCTACCAACTGTCAAGGGGTCCAGTGGATGATTTTACCCTTACTAATCAGGATAACATACAGATGAACCTATCAGACTTCCGAGGCGACGTTGTTGTGGTCGCGTTCATCTTCACCAAGTGCCCAGATGTATGCCCAATCATCACCCAGTTGCTACGAAGCGTGGAAGCCGAACTTGGCGAGGAATATCAAGAACATATCTCAATTATTTCGGTCACAGTTGACCCAGGCTATGATACGCCCGAGCAACTCAAAGCTTACACGGAGATGCACGGTGCAAACTGGCCTCATCTAACTGGTGAGTTGGAATATATGGAAGGCATATGGGATAGTTTTGGTTTAGTTGTCCAGAAAAATGTCCTTGCCGCTCATTTAGGTGAAATTAATGGCCACCAGTCTGCTGATTCTACGGTAGTCTTTGTTAACGAATCAGGTGTTGCTATTGAATTGATGAACACACCAACTGCCTGGTCAACCACGAAATTCGCTGCCCAAGAGGCTGGTTGGGAATTGAACTATTCGGTCCATTCAGAATTTGGTACTATGCTGACCGGCATCGACGGAATCGACGCTCCAGAGGATTATTCTTGGTATTGGAAACTAATGACTTTCAATATCGAGACAGAGTCTTGGGACGAGTCTACGCTTGGCGTTGATTCGGTCGAATATCCAGACAGCGCTAATGTTGCATGGTTGGCATCGACAGCCAACGCTTCACTACTGGAGACACCGGGTGACAATACCTCATCAGTTTCAGTAGTTTTCCCCGACAATACCTCTGCCAGTCAAGTTATCACAGAATACACCGGCTGGCAATTAACTACTTCAGCATTTGACGGCGCAGGCATCAGTTTCTCAGCGCCAGAGTCGCAGTGGGGCCACTACATGGAGTCAATTGATGGTGAGTCTCCTGCCGATGATAACAATAGTTGGTGGTGGGAATTGCATCAGTGGAATGAGACCTCGACATCGTGGGAATCAAGTAACGTGGGAATGGATTCAATCGTCGATCCGGCTTATCTAGCATGGGCGCCAAACTATACCGATGACTCGACAATCCCCGCACCGGGAGTCTATACCGAAGACAACGGACAAGTCTGTAACGGGCATGGCTGGGAAATGGGCAGTGGTGCAAACAAACACTGTATGTGTAATGAAGGGTATGAGTGGCCAGAAGACTCAATGTTATCGTGCGTGCTCGCTGATGTTGAAGAGGAATACTATGTCGGACATTCTACCACGACACTAATTCTAGACACCCAGAGGCGTCCAGCAATTGCCTGGACTGGAGACAGCTGGAATGTTCAGGAGTTCATTGGTGACTTGGAGAGCTTAGTTGAAAATGAGGGATTAGTCGAGGTTGAATCCAGCGGCATTCCCGGTTTTACCGCTATTGCTAGCATCGCAGCAATCTCTATTGCTGCCATCAGAATAGGTAGAAAACAACTCGATACAGAGCAATAATCGGTATTATCGGCCACTAAATATACAGGGCAAAATACTACAAAGAGGAATCTTCCCGCAGAATTGTTGCAGAGATCGCATAGCCCGGTAGTGCGGTGGACTTGAAATCCACTGTCGTAAGACGCGGGGGTTCGAATCCCTCTCTCTGCGCCAAATGTAATATCCAACTAAACGACTTTTACTGATGGAAGAGTTCTCAAACTAAATCCTCTTTAGACTAATCATGCGGAGGCCTAAACTCGCACTGCTGCTCATCTTCACGATGGTTCTAGTGGGATGTTTAGGTCCTGATACTGCAGAATGGGGTAGTGGCGGCGTTGAAGTTGACTTTTCCATAGAGGAAACTGCAATTACCACCAGCCTAGGTGCCTCAAAATCAACCTATGAAAGTCTGTCACCAATAGGTTGCGATGTGGGTGAGGAAGTTACCCCGGCCAAAAATGCCAGTACGAAAATAAAGTTCACAGGCTTCCTTTCGGCTAGTGTATTGTACGATTCACACGACCCAATTAACGGCGCTAGAAACATGGATACCGCCGTTACTGCAGCAGTAGCAATACAAGCGATGCCAATTGGTGATGCACGCAATGTTAAGGACGGCGAGGGCGCTCGTATTGATATCAAGGAGTGGAATATCCCGCTAATGCCGGAGACTAGAGCAGGATCTGTTGATTTGGATGAGATTGACAGCGATACAGATTCTGACTGGTATGTCCTCGGTCTGATTCCCACGACTGAGAACGTCAATGACGGCTTCTTAGCACTAACAGAGTGGCATAAACCGATTACCATCCATGGCTATCTAATCAGTCCAACAACGGTAAATGGCTCGGCTTTTACCATCGATGGTAAGGCCCAAACAACCGGCTATTACCGAAGTTCTGGTAGCATTGCCCACACTTTGACAGATAATTGCAATCTTCAAGTCGGAATGAACAATCGTCAATCAGTATACGTATTAGTTGACAAGATAGAGATTGATGACCGGGTGATAAGCGCCAGTGGCAACCATGACGATGAGTGGAAGTATGGCGATGTCCCATTCATTGGCCGGGCCGGCTTCATCACCTTCTTCCTGTTTGTTGGTGTTGGTGGGGCAGTTGGTATGTTTCTACTGTCGCAAATGATCGTGCGTCAGGGTGCCAAGGAGACTATGAAAACTCTACTCGGTGAGGAAGGTCTACAAAAAATTAAGCAGGTTGCTGCTGATTTACGGAATCAGAGAAAGTCTGGTTCGATCACGCCAACTGAGCGTAAGCGTCAACAAGCGAAAGAAGATAAGGCCACGCAAAAGCAACGGGCTCCTCCAAAGCGCTCCTCGAAAAAAGATGATTCAGGTATCGCCGGATTTGACCTAGACAGTGCACTAACCGGGGGTTCTACTGATGGCCCAACGGATTTCGGTGGTGGGGCGCCATCTGTTGTCGCCACCCAAGAATCAATTAAGCTGGAAAAAGAAATGGCTAGGTCAGATGTGGTCAATTCTGGCGGCTTTGCGCCACAAGAGTCTTGGAATCCGCCGCCAGCAAAGCGTGAACGCTCTCCAGTCAGTAATGTAGTGTCTAGTGAAACCCCTCCTAAACGGAAAGAACACTTCTCCAGCGTTCGTAATGATTCGGCACCGCGCAAAGCCGCTGCCAAAGCACCGGTCAAGCGTCGGGCGGCCAAGAAGCGCAAAGCAGTCTCTCAGCCCAAGCCGGAACCGGAGTACGAGACTAAACAAGAACAGTTTGAAGAAGAGGACGACTTCTCTGACTTCTCGCTATGATCAAACAATGATTCCAATTGCTCCGGGTAATACTTCCATCTTGAGTGGTGTAGAACCGATATTCTCCCCGTCAACATTGATGGCTGTTGGTTTTGGTGTCGAGATTTTCAGGGTCTTGAAGCGGTAATAATCGACCATTGGATGGAATACGTGTCGGCCTTCGGTTTTCAATTGGCTAAAGGCTTTGAGGATTTGACCGCGCTTCATTTTCTTCA
>DUJJ01000073.1:0-4205 GCA_013329865.1 Candidatus Poseidoniaceae archaeon | reverse complement strand
CAGAGAGCCACCAGTCTGGCTGTTTTGAATTAGGAATAATGTGAAGTCATCTTCAATCGCGTGTCCGTC
The DNA here is from genome assembly GCA_013329865.1 of Candidatus Poseidoniaceae archaeon. Lineage (GTDB taxonomy): Archaea > Thermoplasmatota > Poseidoniia > Poseidoniales > Poseidoniaceae > MGIIa-L1 > MGIIa-L1 sp8725u. The sequence goes on along the minus strand of DUJJ01000073.1, from coordinate 4,136 downwards.
TATGGTCAGGGTTGCATGTCGTCGATTGTTAGCCATAATTGCCAGCAATATTCCAACATCATAACGCATCGGACCCATCCAGCGCATTTTCTCTGCTCTAATAGTCGAGTCAACACCCAATCCCCAAGTGACAAGATTAGCACTGTAGCGGGTTAGTTCTCCATTTTCACTACCCGGCAGGCCGGCAACCATGTCAACTTTCGCTAAGTCAAGCAGTTGATAATTACCGCCACAGATGCGACTAATCGCCTCCTCAGTGCTACTTATCTTGAGATCATTGGCCATCGAATTACCGGTTCCCGCCGGAATAAGACCAACCCGGCACGAGGATTTTACCTGCATCAGTCCGGTGATGACCTCGGATAAACTTCCATCACCACCTACTACTGCTACCACATCGGTTGGTTGGGTCGACAAATTTGCCGCTAACTCGATTAACTCACCAGAGTAGCTGGACAAATGCATGGTCACTTCGATTGACTGTGCTTCAAACGCGTTCTTGGCTTGCTGAGCTATTTTCTCCCCGCGCTTCTTACCAGAATACGGATTAACCATCAGATGAATGACTTTAACCTCATCACCTTGAGTTACTTCTTGCGCGAAAACGTTAGCGTAAACTGGCCGATGAACGCCCTTCTTTTTCTTGGTCGTCAGGTCGGGCAAAAACTCGATTATCGTCGGTCCATTACCGCTTGAGGCCATGCTAGCGGATACGGGTTAGCCGCATGAATACTTCCCTACAGGCCAAAGCAAGCACTCAATTATGCTAAGCCGCAGGCATCAACCGGTGCCGAGCGTGGAATGGAGCGAAGCCGATGTTCGATTCATGAGACGCGCGCTAGAGGTCGCAGAAATTGGCCGTGGGCGAGTTTCGCCTAATCCATTGGTCGGCTGCGTGTTAGTGCAAGATGGCGTAATTATTGCTGAAGGCTGGCATGACCATCTCGGAGGCTTGCACGCTGAGCAGATGGCAATCCATGACGCTGAGCAAAAAGGTCACTCGCCTAACGGCTCTACTGCTTACATTACTCTCGAGCCGTGTAATCACTTTGGTCGCACACCACCCTGCACTCAAGCATTGATGTGGGCTGGCGTGAGGAAAGCCATCGTGGCGCACTATGACCCAAATCCAACGGTTCGTGGGAAAGGGGTCCAAGTGTTGGAGGATGCTGGAATTGAGGTTAAGACCGGATTACTTGAAGCTGAAGCCGCCCACCAGATGCGTGAATTCCTGTATTGGTGTGAGCACAGAAGACCGATTGTTACGGTAAAACTCGCAGTTGACAAGCATGGTTCAGTCGACGATCGCAGCCAATCTGCTGGCCGCTTTACTTCTGAAGGCTGCCTTGATGCCGTTCATCAATTACGCAAAGAATGCGACGGGATTATTGTCGGTGTTGAGACAATTATCCGTGATGACCCTTCGTTAAACATACGTCGAGTTCCTGCAGAGCGCCAACCGCTGCGCATCGTAATCGACCCCAATGGCAGAATTCCCAAAGAAGCACAAGTACTGACAGATGGTGGCGAAACAATGGTGCTGAGTGATGATTTCAGTAATCTTCCTGCTTTGCTGAACCGCCTTGGCGATATGGAAATTCAGCGTGTGATGGTTGAGGGCGGACCGGTCACCATCATGCATTTCTTGGATGCCGGATTGGTCGATGAATTCTATTTGGTCCAAGCAGATGTTGAGCATCAAACACCGTATCCTTCTGGTATTGATTCCCAAACAATTACTGCTGCAGGATTAAGTCTCAATCAGATCATCACCTGGGGTGATGAGTCAGTGCAACTGTTCAGCAGACTTGATTAGTATCGTAAAAAATATCATCGATCCAACGCGTATTGTCCCACGTCGTTCCGCAAAAGTTAGCCCCTGTCACGGTTGCAACGAGGAAGATCGCATCCGTTAAATCAGCATTGTAAAGGTTTGCATTGGTAAGGTCAGCGAGGAATAGAGATGCACCGGTCAAGTCGGTTTCGTCAAGCAATGCATCGGTTAGGTTTGATCTCGAGAGATCTGCATTAGTTAAGTCGGAATTGAATAGATCTGCTCTTACGAAATTATTTGATTGTAGAAGTGTATCGGTCAAGTCGGCGTGGTTGATATCAGCGTCAGTAAACACAGCATACCATATAGAGGCACCTGTAAGGTCAGCATAGGTGAGATGTGCGTCCGTAAAGTTGGCAAATTTGCCTGATACACCGACTAAATTGGCATGATATAGCTGTGAATCCGTCAAATCAACAGAATTGATGTATGCATTGCTCAAGTCGGCATGTGTGAGGTCCGCATTCGTTAAATTAGCCCCGTTACATTCGCCACCACACCAACTGAAGGAATAAGTGTTGAATTCGGTAAACTCAAGTATGGAGTGTCTCATTCTCGTGGAGAGAAACGAGGCATTCCATGCTATTGCTGAGCGTAAATTGGCATTATCTAAAGTAGCATAATCAAAGGTTGCATTTTGTAGATTCGCGCCACGTAAGTCAATTCCAGTCAAATCCATTCCTGACAGGTTCATATGACTTAGGTCAGCACCAGCACAGTAAGCGTAAGGGACCAGTTGACAACTTGTTGCATTCGCGAGATCTGATTGTAATGTAAGGATAGCATCCCAAACCATCGAAAGGTTTGATTGAATATTAATTACGTCAGTATTGATTTGGGTGAACCAAGAGTAATACAATTGAATGGTATTATCAACGCCACCTAACTCACTTTCAATTTCGCTGATGTTTGTCAGAATAACAGACATATCTTGATTCATAACCAGCAATTGTTGTTCCAAATTATACATCATTGACTCATTAGCCGGCTGTCCATTCATACCAGGTTCCCCTTGAGGGCCAGCCTCTCCGGCTGGTCCTTGCGCACCATCAGCACCAGGCTCACCTTGTGGCCCTTGTTCGCCAGACGGTCCTTGTGCACCATCAGCGCCTTTGATGTCAATGAATGACCAACCAGTGGTTAGACAAACTTCGAAGGTATCAACATCGGCAACATAGTACAATCTGCCTAGTGTTTCAGAGTTACAATTAGGCAAATCATCACCGGAATCAACCATATACACTTTCCAATCATCTAATGTTTCAGCAGGGTCTTCGTCGGAGTCATCACTATCATCGCCACCAAAACATCCAGCAAGGGATAAGGTAGCCATCAAAAAAGCCAGCAACAGAGCATTTGCGCGTCTCATGAAATAAATCTCCGCAAGTAGGAAAATAATATTATGCCTAAATTCAGCAGAATTACATAGCCCAAAACAGCGTATTATAACTGGTATGACGTAGTAATAAAGTTATGAGAAAAACCGCTGTTGTTTTGTTTGCCACCCTATTTATCGCATGCAGTGTGCCGATTAATGCAAGTGCTGGGCCTGGTGATGATATACCGACCAATGCTCAGGGGACCGGTGTCCACAACACCTTGGTTGATCTGTTGGTCAAAGCCGATTTAGTTACAACTTTACAGGGAGCAGGTCCATTTACCGTTTTTGCCCCAACTGACCAAGCATTTACCGATGCTGGTATTGACCCAGCCAATTTTAACACTCAAGCAGAAATCGATGTGCTGACCGACATACTACTGTATCACGTTGTTTCAGGTGATGTTACCTCTAGCGATTTGAGTGACGGTATGAGCGCTGCAGCGGTGAACAATGACCCCCTGCTATTTTCAGTAAACGGTGCTGATGTGAAAGTTAATGATGCCTCAGTAACAACTGCAGATGTCACCTCGTCCAATGGAGTAATCCACGTTGTTGACCAAGTTTTGCTCCCTCCTGTCGATGTGTATGTGAGTGAGGGTACATTTTCTGCACCACATTACCAGTTTTACTCAGACGATGCTGGAAATACCCCGCTAACTGAAATCGATATCAGCCGTAGCCACAAATTCCACCGCCTTGGTGAATCAATGTCGCACGCTTTTTATCTCGGAGATAATGGTTATGAGGCTCAATCAAGTGCTGAATTAACTATCATCGGCGATGGTTCTCCAACGGCTGGTATAGTAGGTAGTGAAACATTTACCGTATTCTTTAACGATGGTTTTACCATTGATGATACACTGACTTATTTCTGCACTCAACACTCGAGTATGTCTGCCACATTTACCCTCACCGAACCAC
>DUJJ01000100.1 GCA_013329865.1 Candidatus Poseidoniaceae archaeon | reverse complement strand
GCAGAAACTGGCAGATCGTGTGATAATGCATTATTGGCGCCGCAGGCTGAACTAATTGGTGATATAGTCCGGGGTTCTTTTGTTGGTGATGTAAATATGCAAATGATAATCTTAGGAGTGGTAATAGCAATAGTATTGATTTGGCTTAAAATGCCGGTTATGAGTGTCGCTATTGGTATATATCTACCATTAGGTTTATCGGTCCCAATAATGCTTGGCGGAGTTTTGTCTTATTTTGCCTTCAGGAGTGCTCATATCAGAGTTGATGGCGAGTTACGAGATGAGCCATCAGAATGGGCAATTGCTGCGGCTAAAGAAGTAGAAAATAGAGGCGTATTAATTGGGGCAGGTTTCATTGCTGGTGAATCAATTCTGGGTGTCTTAGTCGCATTATTGATAGTTCTTGAAATCGATCTCACCCAATTATTCTCGACAGGTGTTCTAAATAACTTCCTCTCATTGTTATTTTTTGGATGGTTTGTATTGGTCTTTCTGTGGCTGGCAACGAGGACCTTGCCAAATAATGGCAACCTCCTGAGGGATTTCGGATTAATATCCAAGAACCTAATCAGCAAGTTGGGGTCAATGTTTAGACTGGCAAAATAGTCCACATCAAGCGAACAAAAGCATCAAAGGTTGTCTTTGACGACATCCGTTTGGTCGTAGAATGTCGTTGTCAATTTCAGAATTAGAAGAACTCGCAAGAAAATGTCGCGTTGAGATTGTAAAAATGGTTTACCGTGCTCAAGCAGGTCACCCGGGTGGTTCGCTTTCGGAAATTGACTTGTTGTCCGCCTTGTATGCTAACTACCTAAGAGCCAAACCAGATGAGCCTGAATGGGAGGACAGAGATAGGTTTATTCTCTCAAAAGGGCATGCTTCGCCCGGAATGTATGCGATATTAGCTGAAATGAATTTCATTACAAAACAAGATTTAGAATCATATCGAGTCCTAGGCGGAGTTTGCCAAGGGCACGTTGACATGAAGTGGTGTCCGGGTGTCGATTTCTCTGCTGGTTCTCTTGGTATGGGGCTATCCTTCGGCATGGGTTGCGCTATAGCCGGACGATTGTCATCCAGCGTCCGCAATGTGTTTGTTATGTTAGGTGATGGTGAAATCCAAGAAGGAAGTGTGTGGGAGGCAGCAATGGCTGCCAAACACCATGAGTTAGGGAACCTAAAGGTGATACTCGATTGTAACAGAATTCAGAACGATGACTTCTGTGAAAATCAGATGAGGATGTTTGATATCCCAGCAAAATGGCAATCATTTGGTTGGGATGTAAAGGAGATAGACGGCCATAATATGGAAGAAGTTGTCGAGGGACTTGACTTCTTGGTAAGTAACAACGATAATCCAGCAATTCTTATTGCCCATACCGTTAAAGGAAAAGGTGTATCATATATGGAGGATAATCCGGCGTTTCACGGCGCAGCACCGAACAAAGAGCAATTTAATGTCGCTATGGTAGAATTAGGGGAGGTTGAAGCATGAGCCGCATGGCAGCAACCAGAGATGGTTACGGTCAGGCGTTGCTTGACATGGCAGACAATCAAAAAGTAGTCGTATTAGAAGCGGATCTAGGAAAGTCAACCAAATCATTGCATTTTAGGAAGGCACACCCTGAGAGAACTGTATCTTGCGGTATTGGTGAGCAAAATATGCTGCTAACTGCCGCCGGACTAGCAGCCTCAGGTTACATACCATTTGCCAGTACCTTTGCTATTTTTACCGAGCGCGCTTTTGAACAAATGCGCAATGGTATTGCACGAACTGGTTTAGCGGTCCATCTATGTGGCAGTCATGGTGGAACGCACACTGGAACCGACGGTTCATCTGCTCAATCAATAGAAGATTTGGGAATTTATCGGACCCTGCCAAATGTTGTTGTTCTACATCCCTGCGACGATGTCAGTACTAGAGTTTTAACCAACCAGTTGGTAGATTTAGGTAAACCATCTTACACCAGGACTGCCAGAAACAAAACTCCAGTATTTTATGACGGCAGAGAAAGTGAGATACAAATCGGCAAAGGCGTTATTCTATCTGAGGGTAATGATGTTGCGATAATAGCTTGTGGAGTAATGGTTTCTGAAGCCATTAATGCAGCCAACCAATTAGCGGAGCAAGGTATCAAAGCAACTGTCATCGATATGCATACTATCAAACCACTAGATACCGACTTGGTGAAAAAAATGGCAAGTAAATGTGGCGCTATTGTTACTGCTGAGGATCACAACATCATTGGAGGATTAGGCGGTTCAGTAGCAGAATTTTTGTCATCAACAATTCCAATTCCGCTAGAAAGAGTTGGTGTAAAGGACCGTTTCGGAGAATCAGGGCAAGCAGACGAAATGCTTGATTTAATGGAGATTTCGGCACCATTTATTGTCTCTGCAGCAAAGCGAGCAATTAATCGTAAACAATGAATAACAGTATCTTATCAACAATACCATGAAGACTAAATCACTATGTTTAGTCTTCCTCATTTTTGCATCTACGCTTAGTTTAGAAATTGAATATTTAGATGAAGCACCAAAAATCATGTCATCTGGTAATGGATGCGAGGCAGATAGAAATTCATCATGGACAATAGGGTTGATTTACTGCACTGGAGAAATGCAATCAGGTTACACACTGTTTTCTCCTATGGCATCTAACACATCCTATCTTATTGATGAGTATGGGCGCGAAGTCCATCGATGGGTATCGCCCGGAGACCACCGTCCTGGATTGTCTGCGTATCTTTTGGATGATGGTGATTTACTGAGAACTGCGAACCTTGGTCCAAATCAACCCGGTGAATTCACTGGAGGGGGAAGCGCGGGGAAAATTGAGCGAATATCTTGGGATGGTGTTCTCGAATGGTCTTGGTCTTACTCGAGTGATATGTATCGTAGCCATCATGATATCGAGCCTATGCCAAATGGTAACGTACTAATGATTGCCTGGGAATATAGAAATGAAACAGAGGCTGCCGAAGCTGGAAAGTATCCCCAGAGCGACTCTTCACGTGCGCTTGGCACGACATCGGTTTGGCCAGACAGGATAATTGAAGTAAAACCAATCGGTGAAGATAATGCTGAAATTGTTTGGCAATGGTCTTTCTGGGACCATTTGATACAGGACTATGACACAACCAAAGCCAATTATGGTGTTGTGGCCGAACATCCAGAACTACTTGATGTAAATTTCATTGATTCTGTTGGCGGCGCATCGGGTGGCAGAGATTGGTTGCACTGTAATGGAATTGATTACAATGAACATCTAGATCAAATCGCAATTTCATGCAAAAATACCAACGAGATTTACATCATAGATCATAGTACCACGACTGAAGAAGCCGCTGGACACGCCGGTGGCAATAGTGGGAAGGGTGGCGACATCTTATACCGCTATGGGAATCCAGAGAGTTATCAGAGAGGTACTGCAGACGATCAAGTCTTGTTCGCACAGCATGATGTGCAGTGGATTGGTGATAGTTACCTAGATGGAGGTAGCCTAATGATTTTCAATAACGGTAA
>DUJJ01000145.1 GCA_013329865.1 Candidatus Poseidoniaceae archaeon | reverse complement strand
TGTGGTGTCGTCACACATTGGGACGGTGCTGGATGCAGCACCATCAACGCTTGCCTTGATGGTAATGGATGCCCAACCTAGGTCGGATCCACTGTCCATGGTCATAATTACGGCGCCGTCAGATCCAGGTGCGTCTTGGCCACTAAAGACATATAGCTCTAGGCTACCGTCAGTGTTGCTTTCTGCTAGGTTAGCAGCCCATACGTATAGTACACCTGCTAGTACAACAGTGATTGCAACCATTAGGATAGTAGCAATAACTGGGCTTACAGCTTCATCATTTCTCATTTCTTTCTTCATATTTTTGTCCTCCTTACCCGTAGCCGGGTGTATTCCTCCCACTGGTGGCGCTATATTTAATCCTAGTGCCGGTCAAAATCAAAAAACACCAATAAAACCGGCCTACTGCGCGAAAGTAGTTGTTGACCGTTACCCGCTGCGAGTGGTGCAAACCGTTTGTATCACAACAAAAAATAACATTGGCTGTTAGAAGAAAAAGAGGTGAACGGGTGAGAGCAAAGCAGAGGGGATGGGATGCACTCAACAGAACTCAAACAGCCCGTTCGTATTCAGCCAAGTGCTCACGGTTTATATTCGTCGCGGCTGGATTGACCAAAAACTACGATTCCTGAGCAAAACTAGGTATTTATCCAGATTATTCGACTGTGAGAATTTCTGGGCCCCCATCAGTAACGTGGACAGTATGCTCAAATTGGCAAATATTGCCGCCATCTGCACAGGCCAGAACGTGGTAAGTCTCTAGGAATCTTATGCTAATGAGCTTCTTAACTAGAGCATTCCATTTGCTCTGGCGGCTTGCTTCATCGGCTTCTGGAAACGGTTTCTCCAACATCGGGAATGCCCACCTTTCTGCAAATGGTAGCGTAGAGTATCGTTCCTCAAGATTTCTGGCTAGTTGCGCTCCTAGGGGTTTCAGTTGCCCCTTTGATCTTGCTTTTCTTGAGGTCGTATTACCGGTTAAACGATAGATGTTTGAGGAATTTGGCTTTCCGAGATTCTTGATCATTCCAGTGCTACCAGTGGTATTGAATGGCTCAATAGCATACACTCCCCCTTCCTCAACGACTCCTTTGAAACCTCGATTATCTGGACCACAGGCATACGAGGGCACCGAGACACCAGCATGTAAGTCCCACGGCATCAATTGATGTCCGCAAAGGTTTCGTATTGGTTGGAACCCTGCATCGAGCGTTGGTTGAGCGGCTGCTGCCCCAACCTTGTGCCAAGGAGTTCCGGGGTGGAGCATCTCAATCGCCGCATCTCTCGCTTCCTTTGCGGCTTTTATCTGCTCAGTGTGATTATTGGTATTGCCAACCTCGATAGTTAATGCATTATCTCCAATATGACCCTTGATGTGTACTCCGTAGTCGATTTTGACGCAGTCACCCTTTTGCAAGATCATATCGCCATCCCACTCTTCAACTGGAGAGACGTTGTGGTCGGTAGTAAAATGTGCTGCGATGTCATTGACGGCAATTGTGCCCGGGAATGCTGGCTTGCCACCATGGCGATGGATATACCTCTCAGCGGCTTCAATTGTTTCGTGTAGAGTTGCGCCTGGAACGATTTTTTCTTTCATCGCTTCTAGAGTTCGTCTGGCAACGTGACCAGCATCCTTCCAGTATTTCAACGATAATTCCTCGTCCATGTTTCCACGTCGTTGCGAGGTATTACGCCCTCTCTGATAATAGTTACCGTGTAACCATCTGGTTCAATTTCGGATTTGTCGATAGACAAGATAGTGCTGGGTGCGCCACCGGGGCATTCACCATCGACAAAACATTCATTGCCAAGTCCAAGAATCTCTGCCGCTAATTTCGTACTGAATACAGGTTCTACACCACTATGGTTAGCACTTGTGGCGGTTATCGGCCCAACAGCCTTTACCAACTCGATGGCTTTTTGATGTGCCAATACTCTCACAGCAACTCTGTCCCCACCGAGTCTGTCGTCTAATTTGGTAACTGCGTCAAGAATCAAGGTTAAACTTCCACGCGGAAAACTATGCAGAATGTCAACGGCAATGGTTGGTACATCAACTAACCTAGTGGCTTGTTTAATATCCGCTACACCAAGACTGACGGGTTGCCCAGCAGGCCTATTTTTCAACAGGTATAGATTATCTAACGCTGATTTGTTAGGCAAACAGCCCAGCCCAGGTAGGGTTGATGTTGGGTAAACTACCACGCCATTGGAGTTCAGGTTTTGAATTAACTTAGCTGGTATAATTGACATGATTTGACCTCATGAATTTACGGTCCACGATTCAACATGTAATTTTGCTACTTCTGCAGCGAGTGATTTATTTTCGGTCTTGACCAGCAACTTGCCGCTTGGATATAGTGTCAAGTCACAGGGCCCAGTAAATGTCCAACACAATCGGTTTTGGATGCCAACAGTATAGCCAGCGCTGATAATCGTTGCACCAACAGAATCTAAATCGATGGATTCTATACCATCAGGAACAATCTGCCAAGCAGCACGGTTACCGCATAATTCCATCACAAAACCGTCACCCATTCTATCACCCTACATTGGTGGCCTTGACGGCTTTTTCGATTTTGGCGGCCCAGATGGTGGTTTGCT
>DUJJ01000152.1 GCA_013329865.1 Candidatus Poseidoniaceae archaeon | reverse complement strand
CCAATCTGCGCCCGCTGCTGCTCCCGTCGATTGACCATCATTACTCTGATTTCCATTGATAAAACGGTCAGTCATGATCATGTAAATCAGTGAATCTTCCCAGGTAAAATCGCTCTGTGGACCTACCCAAAACGGCACTAAGTGATCGTATGCTTGGTTACCATCCGTATCAGATAATTCTAGCTTCAAGGTATGCTTTCCTTCTGTCAGTGTTGCGGTATCTAGCGTCCAGGTCATGGTAGCAGAGTCCCAATTTGCCGCTTCCAGCCCGATAGGTGTGCCATCTGGTCCTGCTCCATCAATTCCGGGTAGAAATGTGATTGAAAGTTGGCCATTGGTCAAATCGCTGACAAAATTAGGCCTAGACGAGTCTTTAACACGCACAATTGAATTCTCGACATTATCGCAGTAACCTCGATAGGGATTTGTCGGGTCAAAAATATACTCGTCATCAACAATGAATTTGTAGCAGTAAATTCCCTCCGGCAAGGCTAATCCAGCAGACCATGTACCGGAGTTTTCGCTAAGGGTGGTCACTTCGTCCCAGTTCCATTCGCCAATCAATTCGACTGTAGTCGCTGTTCCACTCCAGGTAAATTCAGTGAGACCGCTTGAGTAATCGATTTCCGGATTATCTGCTGATACGGGAATCATCGGCAATAGTATGACCATGATAAACAAAATAGCAATCGATAGTTGCGACTTCACGTTATCACCCTAGTTACTCCTTCTTGAAGAGGCTATTTGCGGTATTGACTAAATCATCAATGTGCTCACAGAGGAACCCCTTGACAAATTCATTAGCTGGATTATGGTAGGCGTTTAGCGGTTCGTCATGTTGCTGAAGCACTCCTTTGTCCAAAATTGCGATCCGATCTGCTAAGGTCATAGCCTCAATCTGGTCGTGCGTGACATAAATTGTCGTTGTCCCAAGTTCGTCGTGCAGTTTACGTATTTCATTACGCATTTGGTGCCTTAGTTCGGCATCAAGGTTGGAAAGTGGCTCATCCATAAGGAGTACTTTTGGACGCCTTACTAACGCGCGACCAAGGGCAACTCGCTGCCGTTGACCACCGCTCAACTCCTTGGGCTTCTTGTCCAGATGGTCCACTAAGTCTAACATTTCAGCTGCTTCTTGGATTCTCTGCTTGATTTCGTCGCCGCTAAGTTTCATCTCACCTTTTGCCATACGGAGGCCAAAAGAGAGGTTGTCAGCAATGGTCATGTGCGGATATAATGCATAGGATTGGAAGACCATGCCAAGTCCTCGCGCACCAGGTGGCAAGTGATTGACTGTGACTCCATCAATCTGTATTTCTCCATGGGTTACTTCCTCGAGGCCAGCAAGCATTCTCAGTGTGGTCGATTTGCCGCACCCTGAGGGGCCCAACAACACTAGGAATTCGCCATCTTTAATTTCCAAATCTAAGCCGTCCACTGCAACAAAGCCATCATCATATTGTTTCGATACCGCATTATACCTCACGCTAACCATCGTATCACCCCTTTACCCCTCCAGCCGCTAGTCCCTCGATCAGGAACTTCTGGAAGAATAGGAATAGTAACGCAACTGGTAAGCTAACCAGTATGCTCGCAGCAGCAAAGTCGCCCCAGGCTTGACCGGTTGCTGATATTAGGGACGCTAACCCCACCGGCAGAGTATACATATCATTGGAAGTGTTGAAAGTCAGTGCTAAGAGGAATTCATTCCATGCTGCTAAGAAACTAAACAACGCAGTTACTGCGACTGCTGGTAGCGATAAAGGCAAGACAACCTTGGTGAATACCTGAAATTGGTTGCAACCGTCCAAGGTTGCAGCCTCTTCTAACTCACGTGGAACAGTATCAAAGAAACCTTTGAGCATCCAAACGCACAATGGTAAGGCAGTAACACAATACGCAAGAATTAATCCTAAATGAGAATTGAGCAACCCAAGCGTTTTCATCACTAAGAAATATGGAACTAAAATGATAATGCCAGGGAACATCTGCACTAACAAAAATGCAAACATTGAGACATCGCGCCCAGTGAATTTGTATCTGCTGAATGCGTACCCTGCTGGTATGGCAATGACTAATCCGAGTAGGCTGGTGCCAATAGATACAATTAGCGAATTTCTCAACCACAACCAAAATGACTCACCCTTGAGAATCTTCGCAAAGTGCTCATCCGTGAACGAGTCACCTATTTCTCCACCAAGTGCGTTGCCTGGGGAAAGCGCAATATCAAAAATCCATATTATCGGAATTAGGGTAATTACCACAAAATGGAGTAGTGTGATGTGGGAGCCGACTGATTGATGTTGCTTCTGTAGATTGAAATTTCGCTTTAACCCATATTCTATCGCAGATACAGATAATTCCCTTGTTGCCCAAACAGCTACTGCCCGATTCGACAACCAGAATAGTGACAACACCCCCGGTGCGATCATCCATGCATTCAGCCAAAAATTAAACAGCGAGAGAGGCATTAGGATTAATCGGTATACGCCAAGGGAGATTATTACCATGCTAATTGCTAGGGCAATATTTCGTTGCTGAACTTGATTGGGCTGAGGTAGCATGGCACGCAGTAATGCCAGTGCAGTACAACCGATGAAGCCAATCAGCAATAATTGGTCATCACCCCTAAGAAAATCAAATGTTAACAGCAGGAGGTTCACAATAGTCGCAACTACTAACCAGCTTTGCAGAGTTACGACCTCGACAGGAGTATACCAAGCGCGAATGACTTGTTGATTAATCACGCTGCTGCCTCCGTCGCATTGGTTTGCTTCATGTATGTCCAAGAGAAGGCAAGTAGCATGAGGAAAATTATCACTGACCATGCCGCCGCGACACCATAAGCGCCATCACGGAAGGCAACATCGTAGACGTAAGTTATCAAGATATCAGTCTGTCCAGGTTCGCCGAAATACAAATCTGGACCGCCATCAGTCATCAGATAAATCACATTAAACATGTTAAATGTCCATATGAAGCCAAGCAATGATAAGGGCACCAAGGCACTTCTTAGGTTGGGGAATGTCAGATGCCTAAACGCGTCCCAACCGGTAACGCCGTCAATTTTTGCGGCTTCATACATGTCGCTTGGCAATGCTTGGAGCGCCCCGCTTATCGACATCATCATGAATGGTATGCCTAACCATATATTGACTAAAATCACAATTATTTGGGCACCTGTGGGATCTGAAAGGAAGTTGATATCGGTACCTAACAGATCGTTTATCAATCCGTCTGGCTGAAACATCCCTTTCCAGACGAGGACCGATATGTATGATGGAACTGCCCAAGGCAGTAGCAATATTGTGCGGTAGGCAGTTTTTCCTTTGATATTAGCACGTTGCAAAATCAGGGCTAAAAAGAGTCCAATACCGATGTGAGCGGTGACGTTAACTACCGTCCATACCAGGGTGAAAATTGTTACGCGCAGGAAGCCCGAGGCCGTCAACACCTCCCAGAAGTTTACCAGTCCAATGAATACCTGCTCACCCAGACGAGTCTGATCTGCGTCGGTGAGGGATAGCCAGAACCCATACATTACCGGATAAAAAGTCAAAATCGCCAGCGCCAGCATGGCGGGCGCGATGTAGAAGTGAGCAAGACGTGAATTGGTTCTACCAAGTTGGCCGTCACGGTAGCGAGCAAAGGAGAGTAGAGCAATCAGGGATAGAACAATCGCTCCAATAGCAAACAT
>DUJJ01000083.1 GCA_013329865.1 Candidatus Poseidoniaceae archaeon | reverse complement strand
GTCGAAAGCAACCAAGAAAACTGCGACTGCGGCAAAAGAAGCAGCTAAGCAAGCCCCAGCCAAAGCAAAGGCTACAGCAACTAAGGCCAAAGCAGCAACTAAATCAGCGGCAAAGAAAACTACTGATAAAGCTAAGAATTTGGCGGCCAAGGCCAAGACTAAAGCCAAGGCTAATAACAAAAAAGGCACTAATAAAATAGGTCCGTCCAGAGATACCCCTTTGTCAAAGATGGCGTGGTTTAGAAACGCTAAGAAATAAACCCGCGAATTGTTCAAAGACCCAGTTGTTAATCACTGCTCATGCCAAGAAGGAAGTATGGCCGTCTGCGTAAGACAGTTGAACTTCCACCAAAGGAAAACTGTTCCCGCTGTCGGTCAGGTAAGTATTGTCCAATACCTGGACATTCAGGTCAGGCAGTAAAACCGCACAGAGAGTGGATGGGGCCCGGAAAAATAACCAAACGGAAAACAAAGTAGCCCTACTCAACACCTAATACGCTAGTTGAGGGGGAATTGTCAATCATCTCATCGTCGGGAGAATCTAATCCCGCAAGATTGGTTCGCATCGACTGCGCTCGGTTGTATACCTCCCGTAGAGTTTGGTCGGATATTTCGAGGTAAACGCGAGTTGTCGCAATGCTACTATGTCCGAGCAATTTCTGAATCGATACTAAATCTGCACCTCGTTCTAGTAGACCGGTCGCAAAATTGTGTCGCAACACGTGGGGCGTCAATTTGCCTTTGGGCAGTCCAGCCTCGATTGCCAGTGCGTCCATCAACCGCTGCACGCCTCTGGGTTGGATACGTCGCCCGATAGAGTTGAGTAGCAATGCGTCAAATTCTCCTTTGACCCTAGTTTCTCTAACAGGTAACCAAGCATTGATCATATCGAGTGAACGATCGGTAAACAAAACCAATCGGTCCTTATCGCCCTTGCCACCGATCACCTTGGCGGATTTATCCTGAATATCGATGTCGCTCAGATTCAAATTACACACCTCGCTGACTCTCAAGCCAGTGTCGAGCATCAGGGTAACTACTACAGAGGCAACCGGATTTTCACTGGTTTTTGCCGCCGCTAAGACCATGGTAAGTTCTCTTCTAGTCAGTGTTCGTGGCAGTCTTTTCCCAGTTCGAGCCCGTGTTAGATGTTCTGGCCAACGATGTCCAAGCCACTTCAGCAGGTGACGAGCAGCTGCTAATCTAGCGTTGTATGTCGTTGGACGAAGGTCCGCTAAGCTGTGGCTCCACAAATCGATTCTTCCGTTGAGTGGTTCCATCCGCTGCGCAAGTTCGTGAATTGTCATGGTTTGATAATCCGTCTCACTAAGCACGTCTTCTCCGGGTAGCAAGGTTTCAACATACGACCTCAGACCTGATATGTACGATTTTTGCGTATTAGCCGATTTGTTTTCTGACTTGAGTTGTTTTTTGTAGCAATCAACCCACGGGAGATTGCTCAGATGGAATAAGCGTGGTGGTAGAGAAACATCCTCGTTGGTAAGACGCAGTTGGCTCGGCCTGAGCGCTCTTCGTTCACGCGTGAAATTTCCTCTACCGTTTTCCATTGGCGTCACCGCCTCTCGCCGAAGCGAGTGTGCATCCCGTGCCCCGGAGGGCATTAGGATGATAGAGGTGTAAGATATCAAACCATCGGGGTAAGTGACTGCAATTCAGCGTCAGTTCTTACCGTAGGGAATCCAGTCAGTGCCATTCCACCACATGATACTCTGGTCTGACATCTGACGCCATGAATAGCCATTAGCATCGGTCCATTGTTGCAGAACAACAGGTTCGACCGGCGCTAGTGGTATTGGTGGGAGTGGTGTTATTGGTTGGATTGTTTTGGTAGTTGGAATAGCCTGCTTACCTGCACCTCTACCTCTGATAAACAATAACCCAGCACCTATTGCGGCAATAACAATTCCAATAATTAAGTATGTCAAGATACTACCATCAGTTTCTTGTTTAGTGCTGGCTTCGGTTTCTTGTTGATTTTCAAGTTCATTATCTGGCTGATTGTCAGTTAGGTCAGTAGAATCATCAACATCCTGTTCAATAATTTCACACCCAACCTCATCGACAACAACACCTGTTTGGGTATTTGGGCAACTGTCGGTTAGGTCGAAAACCCCATCACCATCGGAGTCTTGGTTAACTTCTGTTTCATTGCCCTCCTCGCCAGTATCATCCGGGTTACTTGGGTCGTCTTCTGTAGCATTTTCATTACTGTCATCAGAATCATCGTCCCCGGGCTCATCATCGACAACCTCGATTGGTATCTCAATAGTCATTGAGTGGTTAATATTGCTTATTGCACCGGCAACTATGGGGACAAGGGTTAATTCCAATGTTGCAATTTCACCAGCAAAATTTGCGCTAATATCGATCGCGACTTCAAGATTTGAGAGTTGTTCAGCATCACTATCAAAGTCAAAAACTACCGGCGCTGAAATACACTCTTGGTTAACGTCGACGACGGTAACAATCATGTCATTTGAGTGAGAGCAAGCTAATGACCATTTATTGTCAAATAGCACGAAGTTTTCATACTCTAATAGATCAATCACAATCATCTGAGTGAATGTTGCCGGTAAGCTTAGCGAGTCAGCATATACAATCGTATTAGTGAACACATCACCAGTAATCTGTGGTTCTGGTCGCATATCAAACGAGACCGGTGCTGTTAATGACCGATTAAACCCAATGTTGAACTCTAGGTTCTCATATTGATAAAGACCAATATCGTCCACCATCAGTGTAACTGCGGTAGATTCTAAACGTGGCACAGGTATTGTATCACTCAATAATTGGTCGATGGATATGTTTGTGTCACCATAGATAACTCGATATTCAAATTCCGCATTAGTTGCCTCAATCTCAATAAATCGGTCATAATATCCTTGATTAGTGATATTTAATTGAACCATCAGGTAATCATTTGTGTGAGAGAATGCCTCGTCAATCAAAATTGCCGGAGTCAAGGGAGCAATTCCATCTTCAAACAGAATACTGTAGTCAAAACCGTTGAATGAGAGTTCGACTACCGGGAAAACCGCTTCGCTTAGAATGGTAGACATCAGCATCGACGCTTGATTGACTAGGTATATCTGCTCTCCTTCATCATCTTCGTATGAGATTTCAGTGAATATCGGTATGGCTAATGATACATCTTTGCTCGAGATGTCATCACGAATGAGCAGTTTAATTTCTAATTCTACCGATTCGCCTGCGGCCAAGATGCCTCTTGATACGGCCTCAGACTCTTCGTTCCACTCGACCCTGCCAACTTCTTGAGACTGATTTATATCGATTACATACGAAAATTCGGTTTCATCCTCACCAGTATTCTGTAGGGTGAGTCTAAGTATGCCTTTCTCACAACTACACAGATACATTTCCTCGCTTGTATTTGAGTAGCCAAAATAGTAGCCCATAGCAACAAATGACAGGTCACGCCGTTCAATTGAGATACTCTCGTCGTCGGGGAATAAGATATTCACAGCAATTGAGTAATCACCGGCCCAAACTGTAGATGGGTAGGTGTAATTTACCGTTATCGTTGCAATATCTGGCCCTTGATTGACAGTGAATTCGGTAAATTCAACTTGGAATTGATCGAATAGTTGGCCACTGTTGCTAATCCATGCGCCGATGATGTCAATCTGCTCTATGGTTTGAAGTGGCAGATTACTATCGAGGATAATGGTAAACTGCATGGTTGCTAGTTCGGTCAGATTATTTGGTGACCAATCTAGTGTTTCTGGTGCATCGCTTGCATCACCTGGACGGTGGACTTTAAACGCTGCAGTATCATCTGTTATTGTGTGGTTGTTACTGGCTAAGAACAGTTGAGTTTCGGTGCGTGTAGAATCATGAATTACATAGCAGGACGACATAATCAGCGCAGTGATGACTACGGCGATGCTTCTATTCTGCATGTAGCATATTGCAGGCATATCCTTTTTTGAACTTTGGCAAGGCTGTTTAGGCTTGCTCTTGCTCTCTTTTTGCGGTGTTAAGGGCTTGTTCAGCAACCCCTAGTATGGCGTTCTTCAATGACGCTCGTAGCTGATTTAGTTCGCCATAGCAGATTATTACGTCATCATACCTAAGCTGAATTTCTGACTCGGGATTCCAGATTAGTTTGTTCTCTCTAGAGAGCGCAAAAACGGGAATCTCATGAGTTGCTTTAAACAAATCAGCGATTTTATTTCCAACCATCATCGGATGGTTACGCAGTTGTAACGAAAGTACGCCTGAGCCGGGAACGGTGCGCAGTAATTGGTCTAAATCTACTTCTGAAAAGGCCGTTTCATTCATTACATAGTCAATAATTTCTCCAGCCACATTAACGCCGCTAGCCTTCTCAATTCCTTCCAGACCCGGGGATGAATTGACTTCCAATACTAATGGTCCATGATTGCTTTCTAGCAAATCAACTCCAGCAACGTTGAGTCCCAAGACACGCGCAGCACGGCAAGCCTGCTCTTCGAATTCGTCACTAATTTCGACCTTTTCCACCGTCCCGTTGAGATGATAGTTACTACGAAATTCTCGACCTCTCGCTTTGCGCCTCATTGCGGCTACTACTCTATCACCAACAACCAAAGCGCGGATGTCTTTGCCATGCGATTCAGCGATATATTCCTGCACTAACACAGATTTCCCAGTTAACAATAAACCTTGGATTAAACTTCGAGATTCGTGTATCGTGTGGCGTAGGAATACTCCTTGGCCTTGAGTTCCTTGGGTCACTTTGATAACAACGGGTAGCCCTCCAACGAAATCTATTGCTGGTTCAACATCGATGATGTCTCTAACATATGTCGTTTTGGGGACTGGGATTTTGTTACGAGCGAGAATTTGTGAGGCGTGTAGTTTGTCGCGACTTTGCAAAATTCCTTGTCCAGTATTCGCAGTCCAAATCCCCAGCTGCTCCATGTGACGTAAAACGGCAACGCCATGCTTAGTTATCGAATGTCCAATGCGTGGTATTACTGCATCGTGGGTGAATGGTTCACCAGCATAGTGGATATCGATGGACCCATCATCAACAAATAGTGAAAATTTCATCGGGTCGGTAACCTCGACCTCAATACCACGAGCGTGGGCTTCCTGAACCAGCCGTCTCGTACTGTAGAGCCTTGGCCCTCTGGACAATACTGCTAGTCTCAGTTCCATAAACGGGCCTATGACCAGTCCTTTTTGATATCATCGCCACAATTGTCAATTATACGACAATAGAGTCTTTGAAGTGCTAATCCATCTTCCACGGGTCATGTCCGACGCAGAGTTAGACTCGCCAGAGGAGGAATATGAGTCTCCTGAGGCTGCAGACTCGGTCCCAGAGGAGTCTGAGACGGGCCCTCAGGTTGAGACCCTCGGCACGCTTCGAGAATCGCTAAAAAAGTCGCGCTGGAATGTATTTATGTTCCTCGGATTGGCATTTCTTATGTTTGGATTCGCCTTATTCCCAATGCCAATGGATGCTGATTTTGAATACGGTACCGCTGAAAAAGATCTCGGATTTGTCTGGGGCCCTTCGCTAGGGGGCGAAGATTTCATGGATGTACCGTACGAAGTATCTGTCAAGGTAAACCGATTGCCTGCGACTACTGGTAATATCACACTGCAAGTTTTCGTTGTGCAGATTGATGATTGTACTGACCCCGAAGTTGCCAGTGATGCAGAAGAAAAAGCAGAGGCTGGTAATGAACACGGTTACCAATACGGATTTGTTGAATCACCAGTAGAAGGCAGGACGTATACTTTTGATTTTGATTTAGATATGGGTCAATACTGTTTAAACGTCAAAGCGGTAGGTCAAGATGGTACAATAGTTGACCCGAGTCGAACCAACCTTGAGGTCACCGGCAAATTGTGGCCAAATCAGGTGATTGCTGGTATTCCAGGACTTGTTTTCTTGGGACTGTCGACCTTTGCTTTTGTCGGTGCACAAAAAATAGGTAACAGGGTAAAATCCCTGTTAGAAGACAAGAAAGTTACTGAGGAACAAATGGTATTGGAGGAGGCTAGACGCCAGAAGATTGTCGCCGGACCGGGCGGCCCACCCAAACCAGTTGCCGGGCCGACTGAACCTCCTGTAGCAGTTGCCGGTCCATCCGGGGCTCCGCCTGACCAAATATCATCGGGGCCAAGCAATGTGGCAGTTGACAATCAGTCGACAAGGTCTGGTCCGCCACCAGCAACGGTGCCGGAACCCATAACGAATGATGATGGGTCCACATACGAGGATGCTGGTAACGGCTACTACTACCGTAAGATGGCAAACGGTGGTTATGAACAACAAATCTACGTCAAAGACGCTTCTGGACAATATGTTCCATACCAAGCCGAGTAAATTTGGAGCGGTTGCCAATTACCATTTTTTGACACAAACCATAACATGATTCAAAGGGTAAACCGACCACGCATTGGTGGTGAAGAGATTGTCTGACGACTTGAAATCCAGTCTAACAGCAGCCAAACTCAAAGCCCTCTGTATCTTGAATGATTTACCTACCAGTGGCAATAAGTCTGAACTAGTTGCTCGATTGCTTAAGTCTGGGTTGACAAAATCTGAGTTAGGTATTGAAGCGACGGTTGTTGAACCTGTGGCATCAATAAATGAAACCACTGAAGCAGCCATTCAACCTTCATTGTCTCTCGAGGATGAAGACACATTAACACCAGATGTTGAGCCTACTGCCGAGCCTCAAGTTGCTGAAGTCAGTAATACTATCAGCACAGATGATGATATTCTTGATGCCGAGGTCCTTGACGCAGAATTTGTCAGTCTCGAGGAGGAGGTCAAAGCGCCTAAAATCCCAGCTACTCCTGTTGCCGTAAAACGGTCTGGCGATGACGCCACAACTTTGTTTGACATGATAAAACAACCAAAATTTGCCGCAGTATTCGTAGTTATTCTAATTCTTGGAGCAGGAACCTGGTATTATTTCAATAATCAACTGGAACCATTTACTGCGGATAAACTACGGTATGGTGATGAGATGACTTACACCATCTCAGACGGCGATTTCATGGCAAGTGATGGTTTTCTTGACTTGGTTCTAGATCAGTTTGAAACCGAAGATGACATCTGTAAACTACGTCTCTTATTCTCAGGCGTCGGTCAGTTGGCAATAACTAACGGTGATGAATCCCAGTTGGTTTCCCAATCGACACTAGACCGCAAGGGGGTAGTTAGCACGAAAGGTGGTCTAGGAATGGACTGGTTAACCGTTGAATCAGTATCAAACTATGACCTCAGCGACCTCACTATTCAGCGG
>DUJJ01000157.1:7011-7233 GCA_013329865.1 Candidatus Poseidoniaceae archaeon | reverse complement strand
CCCCTCCTTTATCCATCGTAGAAGTGCCTTCTCTTCAACATCACTCGTGGATGCAGGGAATACCAAACAGTTCATGTTACCACCCGGTAAGTCAGCAAGGTCAGCAAGATTGGTGTATATTATTGACTGATTTTCAGCCCCCATATCGCTACATAACACCACATTCCAGTCAGTAAATTTAGTAGCTACTAGTTCATCTAAGGCCTGTTTTTTCAGGTTACT
>DUJJ01000157.1:1435-6609 GCA_013329865.1 Candidatus Poseidoniaceae archaeon | reverse complement strand
ATAGATGCAACAGCATCCCTTGGCCGCATTGGCTGTTGTTTGCCGGTACCCGCCCCAGTCGGATCTAGGTCAAGGAGTGCTAATGTGTGATGACCCATGATTCGATTCATGGCTAATATCTCGAGTGGCGAGGTAGCTATCCAATTTGAGTATGGGTAGGTTAGCGTTGTCTGCCGGCCAAACTTGTAATTAGATAGTCCAATTGCACCAGTCACAATATTGGTAATAGATATGCCATGTACTATTCGACAATCAATACCATGCTCCTCTGCTTGTAACTGGAGGTCAACATGAGTCGTTGCTTGTAATGGGTCACCAACAACGAGAACAGCGACATTGTTCGCTTTGGCTAAATTGAAGATTTCTTCAGGTTGCTCGACTTCTGGCCGCATGACTTTCTTAATCGATCCGACCCGTCTTTCCAAACGGTCCAGTTCTTCTATTGGCCATATTGCAGTGTATGCCTCATAATATCGGAAATCAGCGGATTCTGCGGCAACTATCGCTTCCTCAGTCATTGATGTCAACATATTCGGGCCCATACCAATCAATACCAAACCAGTTTGTTTTAGTTTATCAGAATCTTCCGCCATGCTCAAACCTCAGTGGTGCTTGGACAGGGCGAAGCGTATGCGTCATTTGATAGTGCCGAGTGTCGACACTCAACATTGGTTTGAGATTGTCAAATCAAATGGCTGGGCGCAGGAAGGATATGGCATATTGACTACGGATGACGGTTTGAAGGCCATTCCATTGAATGGTAGTGCGCCTGCAGATAACCACTCAGTTTGGCAGAATACGGCCCACCGGATCATTTTGCGCAGCAAGGAAATTGCAAAACACTGGACAGACTTAATCGACCAAAAGTTACTCCTAGAAATCAAGGAGTTTCTTCCACGTTCCCACGAACTAATAGGCGATATTTTAGTTGTAAAATTGGAGGATGAGATATTCGCTCATCGAGAAATAATCGCTGATGCAATGCTTGAAAAATTGCCAAATGTCAGACTTGTATGCGCGGATAAAGGAGTAACAGGCAAATTCCGCGTACGCGATTTACTACCTATCAAATCTCGCCAAGGCGACTCTGCTACACTGACTAAAGTAAAAGAGCATGGCCAGGTAATTCTTATTGATCCCACGAAGAGTTATTTTTCAGCTAGGCTATCTACCGAGCGCCAAGGCAGTTACACGGCAGCAAAACAGTTGTTCAACAGACTTGGCAGGGCGATAACGGTTTGCGACCCGTATGCCGGAGTAGGCCCGGCTATGGCGGGACTTCTTACGAAAACAGGTCTTGTTGATAAGGCCTTAATTGGCGACTTGAATCCATCGGCAGTAGAACTGTTGCAGCAAAATATTGCCAACTTTCTCAGTAAAAATACGCAGCCAGCCGAGGTAGAAATATTGTGTCAGGATGGTCGAAAATGGCGAGAAAGGGCCGAATTTAATCACAAAGTGGACCTACTTCTGGTTAATCTACCCCATCAAATGCTTACTCATATTAGCGATTTATTACCGCTCATGCGTCGTCACAGCCCGTCACTAATACGTGGTTGGGCGATTGTTGAGAAAACCGAGATGCAAAATATCAACGATCAATTAACAAAGTTGTTTGCCGATAACGGAGCAATTAATCACAATCTCACCTGTAGTGAAGTCAAGGGCTTCTCTTCGAGTAAGTCTTTTGTTCGCGTTGAATCGTGGCAAGAGTTCCAATAAAGCGTGTAATTGATGAATAATCAGGTATTGGGTGCCACCATGGGAACTGTGGTAAAGTGCGTTTGTGGTGTGTCTATCGACATAACCGGCGTGACACCAAGGAAAAGTGGCACTAAGGTTTGGTGTCGGGTATGCGGTGCCACGACAATCCATCACCATGATAGGTGACCGCCGATTTATTCAAAGGCCGAGTTTTCTCCTCATTGATTATGGCTGACCTAGTCCAAACGATCGATGAAAGAGGAATGACGATATCACCAACTTTGCCAGAAGGTTGCAAAAATTTTCTAATTGATATCGATGGTACTATTTGTGAGGACATACCAAACGAGGAGCCTGAAAGGATGGCCACTGCAGAGTGTTTCGAGGGCGTGGTTGAACAAATCAACAAGTGGTATGATGAGGGACATCAGATTTGTTTTTTTACTGCTAGAGCCGAGGAACACCGTTTGGTAACCGAAGAATGGTTGACTAGACACGGTTTTAAGTGGCACACTTGCTTATTTGGTAAGCCGAGAGGTGGCAACTACCACTGGATTGACAACCATATTGTCAGAGCCACAAGATTCAATTCAAGGATGACCGAATTTGTCAAAAAAATGGCTGAGGTAGAAGTCTTTGATGACTAGGCCATAAACCATAAACTTCCTTTATGGTGATAATTCATGGAAACCGATAACGCTTCGATGGCCGCACATTATCGCCTTCCGCTTTTCCTGAGAGTATCTGCCAAAATACTCAATCTGGTTTCAAAAAACCTTGCTACTAGATTCCTCTGGAGAATCTTCTCAGGGCCAATTAAATTCAAAATTCACAATAGGGAACTTGGGTTTTATGAAACTGCAACTAAATCGATGATCGCCACCTCATCAAACCGGGAGGTAGCGATGTATCGAATTCCTAGTGACGGTCGTAAATTGCTTTTTGTTCACGGCTGGAATGGCAGGTCAGGCCAATTTTCGACATTGATTGAGCGATTGTCAAATGAGGGTTTTGATATTACTGCGATTGATCTGCCAGGCCATGGGAAATCAGAAGCGGGACAAACCTCACTACCAGAAATAACCGATGTAATAGCTGAAATAACGACAACTCAAGGACCGTTTGATGTGCTAATCGCTCACTCTTTTGGTGGCGTTGCCGGATTAAATTCAATAAGATTAGGCGCTATTTATCAAAAGATCGTCTTAATTTCGCTAGGGGTTTACGAAATCCGCCCGATGTTTGAAAACTTTGTAGGGCTGTTTGGTCTTGACAAACAATACTATGCTGACCGGTTATTTGACCGCGTTGAAACGGTGTTTGGTGTAAACCCGATTGAATTCGGGCCAGATCGGTTTGCTGACAGAATAGGGATTGAAACATTATTAGTGCACTGTAAAGACGATGGAGAGTCAAAAAGTGAGATTTCTGTTATGGTTCACGAAAAAATGCCAAACTCACAGCTTTATTTGACCAATAATCTAGGTCATAGGAAACTTCTAGGTGATGCTGCAGTTGTTCAGCAGATTGCTGATTTCATCAAATAAGTCACCTAATTTGTGCTATTCGACAATTACCGTTCCGTCCAATATCTCGTAGTAATTTGAGAATTATTCATCTTCGATGTTGGTATACAGAGATGGATACATAAAATTCGGGTTGATGTCCTCATCCATTTGGACTACGTAAACACCAGAAACCATCTCCGAGATGAATAAGAAACCGCGTGGGTCATATTGTAACCCCCAGTCAAAAGGAATCATGCATGAGGCCCAACAATCAGCCATGTCGTATCCTAACTCTGTTTTTGGATCCTCCATCCAGGTTGGTCCAGCAGGCAAATAGTAACCCATAGTAATGGTCTCGGACAATTGCTCTATTGCGGGAAAGCCTATTTCTGGTGCGGGTATGTCGTTCACCCATTTGATATCGCTCCAAATTTTACTGTGGTCAGTTACCCAGTTTCCTGCATGATAGTGTGTCCAATAAACGTGTCCGTGAGTGCCAGTATCTCCATTGTGTGGGCTGTAAATATAGCCTCCCGGAATGTAGTGGTGTTCATGCTCAGAGCCGTCTGGCAAGATACTGGTTCCAGGCAACTTCCATTTGCTTAGCAAGAATGGTTTCGCTGGGTCTGTAGTGTCAATGGTCCACACATAACCAGTGTGATTGGTGTTGGAACCATATTCTGGCGCAATCATGGTTAGATGTCTCCAGTTGATTCCGTATACTGGATCTTCGGGACCAGTTCCACATTCAGCAGGCCAGGTTTCGACGGGGTCCGTTTCAGCTGCACCATTGCACAACAGGTGGTCATAAGGCACAGCATAGTGGATCCATCCGTTGCCGTTTAGGGCACCGCTGCTACCGCCCCATTCTTCAGGTGTCATATTAGCATGACCACCTCCATCAGGGCCATACCAACCATCATCTGCACTGGGACAGCCTAGCCAGCGACCAACCTCATAATCTTGAGGCCATGATACACCTTCTGGGTCGGGTATGGCAGGTGGGTTAGATACATCGACAATACGCAATCCAGCATCCCAGTAAGAAATGTAGAGAAGGGCTTGACCGGTTATTGGATGAATATGGAAAACGTTGTCGTGATTGAATAGGGAGCCGCCACAGGTTGTCTCCGGTTCGGGTGAGTAACCACCCCAGCGAATAATTTCTCGGCTCACATTTTGGTCTTCATCGTTAACATCTGGTCGCCAAGACTCAAAACCGAGTGGCACATAGAAGATTTGAGTACCTTTGTAGAACACACCAGAGTCCCCCTCCACCATTTCAGGGTAAGGGTCTGCGCCATACAAGAATAGGTGACATTCTTCTTGAGCATAGATGATTGGCGCATTTTCCCAATCACAATCAACATGTAAGTCCTGATTGTGGAATCCTGCAGGAGGGTTATTCCACTCAGCCACTTTAATCGGTTGATTTTTGTTGGAGACATCGATTACATCGAGTCTGTTTGCCCCACTGTTTGCGTCGTCATCCTGCGGTATTGGGTCAAGGTCGCTGTTAGTTAATTCGTGGTTGACTAAAACCCAGTTGTTGTCAGGTGTTACTTTGATATCAATCATACGGCCTACTTCCGCATAGTAAGTTGACAGTAAGACGATGTTATTTGGTTCAGAAATATCAAGAATTTCGAATTGGTTGTATGATGAGACATACGCATAGCAGCCACCAGTTCCATCAGGATGCTTGACGCAGTCTTCCATGAAGTTACCTTCAATCGAAATTTCGGAAGAATCTCCTGGAGTCGGTCCGACATTCTTGAATTCAGGGTAACACGGTCGCCCTGCAACATTATCTAATTCAGCGGGTGGAGCAACATTTCCGTCGCAGTTAAGGTTGTGATAATCAATTAGTTGCATATTACTAGTCGCTAATCGGTGAGCCATCAGATCAGTATGGCTGTGATTCTCATCCTCGATTTCAACAACTGGGTCAATCCATTCCAT
>DUJJ01000157.1:0-1053 GCA_013329865.1 Candidatus Poseidoniaceae archaeon | reverse complement strand
GCAGAGATTACGCTGACGGTTAGTAAACTAACCAAGGCAATGACAATTATTTTGTCAGCAGCGCCATCATCATCTTGTAGTTGCCTTCTAAGCATGACGCTCGCTGCTATCTGTTCTATTTCAATTAACGGGTAAAAAATTCATATAAGGTTAATTTGCTTTATTTAGGCATATTGTTTGGCAGGAATCATGAGGCGAATGCACGCTACGTTAGTAATGGTGTTAATTTCATTAATTATGATGCCGAGCCTAGCACAGGCTCACTCAGCCAGTACATTCAACGTAATTATCAAACAAAATGATTTACAGCCAGGTGCGACTCAAATCGAATATAATGATTCAATTATGTGGTATAATGCTGATTCTAGGGATAATATAACCCATCGAATTGTTTTCGATGCAGACGGTGACGGTCTATACAATGGGTCTGCAGATTGGGATTCGGGAGACATAGAGCGGGATTGCAATTATGCCGATAATAATACTACTTCCGACTGTCAGGAGTCATTTCTAGTGTGGTTTAACGGGACCTGGGGAGTTGGCGAATACAATTACCAATCAATCGCTTCGAATGGAGAAGTTCTGAATGGGACAATTGTGGTGATTGAGCATATTGAGGAAGACACAGGCCCTTCGATTGGGGCAACATTCGGTTCGTTTGACGATGATGAGACAGAGGATGAAAACCCAACTGATGAAAGCGATAAGCGACAACTACTGTTGTTAATCGCTGGGTCATCGGCAATCGGATCTTTGCTACTAATCGTCCTGTTGCTGAGACGTCAGTAATCACCCTTGAGTAATCAAGTGGTGAATAGTCCTGACGTGAATGCCAGTGGCCCCATCTTTAACCATAGTGTTGGACTTTGCGCCCCAGTAGGTTCCTGCAATATCCATGTGAGCCCAAGTAATCTGTTCCCCCTCCTTGTCGTAGTCCTGATTTGGCACAAATTGCTTCAAGAAAGCAGCAGCGGTGTTTGCACCACCATAACGTCCCGCGCCGAGGTTTCTGGTGTCAGCGATTATGGAGTCGGTCATTTCCTTTTCGAATGC
>DUJJ01000088.1 GCA_013329865.1 Candidatus Poseidoniaceae archaeon | reverse complement strand
AGGGTTCGCTGGTGGCGAGGGAAGGCCAAAATCAGAAGGCAACAGAACGCTATTTGAGAATGCTGAGGTCGGGGTTGCACATTCAATTGTCCACTTTGCTAACGGCTCTACTTCCGAGGCAGTCCTATCGTTCATGAGATTCAAAGACGGTCAGATTATTTCCATGGAAACTGGTGCAACACCACTTTCCGATGATTATAAATTGGTTGGTCAAGATTGATTCTCAATTGGCTAACTCGTTTTTGACCATATCACGCATTTCGCAAGCTTTACAGCGATCGTTCGAAGTCATTGAAGAGCAAACAGGGCACTCCTTTGGAGGTTTTGGCCTCAATTCACCGCCACCTAAATCAAGGACTTGATTTCTCAATTCCTTGACATTATCAGCCATGCGAACCAAGCCATGCCTTGTGCCCGGTACGTCTGCTTCCATGGCGGCGACCGTCTCCCGATGGCGCCAACGGAGCGCACCACGGGCATGTGGGCATTCTTCATGGTGTATTGGTAGATTTTTGTAGACAGCATAAAGGTGGATCTCCTGCTCTGGAATCCAGCGTAACGGGACTATTCTCGGTGGCATACCATCGATTGGCGTGTTAGTGTGAGGGGCTAGTCTAAGGGTTCTTTCTAAATCGCCGTTTGACATATTCATCAATACTGTTTGTGCCATATCGTCGAGGTTGTGGCCTAATGCCATAATATCAGCATTGACTTTCTTTGCTAGGTAATTGATTCCTTGCCGCCTAAAGACACCACAATATGAACATGGCATGTTGGGGGCATTAGCATCAGCCTCCGTCATTCCAGGAATCAACTTCACCACTGTGTCCATCTCTTCAAATCCTAATTCCTTGTAGGTTACTGAAACAAATTCAACACCTAGTTGGTCACACAAATCAATGGCGCATTGCAGTGATGGAGGGCGATAACCTTGGATACCTTCATCGACGGTTCCAGCGATTATGGTTACATCCGGCCTGACACCAATAATGTCTACCAATAATTCGAGCAGTGCGGCAGAGTCTTTGCCCCCAGATATCGCCACGAATATGGTTGTATTACGGCCCTTTTCCAGTATTAGCTGTTTACGTAATTCCTTGGCTACTTTCTTTCTTATCGATTTGACAAGATGTTCTCCACAAAGAATTCTACCCGAGTATGCCTGTTCCACTATGGCGGGCTTACCACAAACATCGCACGCAGGAATTTCAAACCCAGCATCCATGTCTGCCATGTTTTGGCGATTTGCTACTCTCGTTTGAGTTAATCGCTTGTAAAATCCTTTTTCATAACTTACTATTGTGACTTATAATTTAAATTGAATAATCGAATTTTCAATTGCAAAACCTATTTCAAATTATTGTCAAATTCGACAACAATTGATGCGTCTATACAACGCGGATATTTGACGTCACATTATTTTCCGCGTCGTAATCTGAATAATCACCAGTTGGAAATTCGATTTCACCCGCTAAATCCCCCCGTAGGGGGGAAAAAACGCAAAACTTCTTGAAGCCTACAACGCTCACCGACGCTTTGAGCGACTATGTTGCAACGCGTTCTTGCAGGTTTGGTTAGAACTGAAGGAGTTCAGCAAGCGATGTTACTTGACGAACGCGGTGCGCTTTTAGCGTGCGTCGGCAATGAGGGCATAGCTCCGCCAGTGAACCAGGCAGTCACGACTGTAAACATGGCCACTGAACTGTGCTCTTACCTCGGCCTAGGCGACTTGTATGAGGTATGGTGTGAAGGCGATCAGCGGATGATGATTGACATAGCCTGCCCGGAACGCATCGTAGTGCTCAGCGGTCAGGGCGGTCGTTTGGCTAGGTGGCGACACGCACTCGATCGCAATCGTCGAATAATTGCGACAACCCCACAGATGTGATATTATGTTTGATTTACCAAAAGGCATTACAGTAGAACAAGAAATCGACGTCAAAGAGGGCGTTATACAACCATTCGATTACGGCGTCATAAGTACTTGGGTAGGCAAGCGTAAGACTCCAGCAGGGCATAGAATTGTCCGCGCCGGTCGCATTGTCGGTTACTTGGCCGAGAGCGAGAAGGCCTCCATTTTACTGGGTGGTGCAGAAGCCAAAGTTCGGTTACAAGAGATTGAATCAGCAGGCATGTGCCGCTACGAGGCAGAAAGTTACTCACTGGCAGGTCTTGGTGCAATCGCAGAAGTGATTCCTGAAGCTTTTGAACATCCAGCAGACGCTCAGGGCTTGTTGGTCAGGGGAGACTCTGTTGAACGACTGCTGTCAAGGGATCTTTCGGTAGTATTAGCGAAGTTGGTCGAAAGCGTGGCGGTCAGAGGAGCCATTGCGGTAGATTCTGGTATGCTCATTGATGTTGCGGGTGAATTGCCAATGCCGGGCGAGGAATTAGCAAAACAGGTCGGAGAGACCATTGTGGGCAGAGAGAAAATCGCTCGCGGCCTAGGATTCGACGATAGTGGGCATTGGACCCTGCACACCGGGGATGGAGCGCTGTTGTTGGCTCATACCGGTGAGATTGCTATCGCGGTCTGGACGGAAGCAAATGCAAACCACGCTAGACTAATCAGTGCTGCAGTTGCCGCTTTAGAAGGGGAAATTGTAGAAACCGTAGGAACCAGTGAACCGCTGCCTGAGGGTTTCATTCTACGCGAAGGCAAAGGCGGTGCTGATGCGGTATTATCAATGCTAAGCGATGCATTAGAGGAAGAGGTTACTGGACATATACAGGCTGGCAAGTCATCAAAAGCGGTGAGCCTCATTTTATCAAAAGGAGTCCCGGTTGGCATATATGCGCCGTCAGCGGAGTCCTTTGAAGAAGCGGTATTAGGATTGACTGAGGCCAAACGAGTCTTGCGTCTCCATCGATTGCCAGCAGGCACAATCCTAAGTAAGGAATCTGGCACAGTCCTAGATTTTACCCTGTCATACTTCAAAGACTTACTCGTCACGGTCCGAACCCGATCAGATAGCCGGCGTGCTAATCTTACACACCGTTTGAATACGCTAATAGGTTTTGAAATAGGAATGGAAAATCTCCGTATTGCCCGGGCCAAGGCAAAATTTTCTGAAACAACAGATATCGTTACGAAGGGTCTAGAGGAGGTAGAATTAGCCCCAGTCCCAGGTATCGATGCGGGTTTGCGACGCAGGCTGGAAGCCGCTGAAATACGGATAGATGAACTAGAGAAGGAAAAAGTTCACCTCTCCAGCAAACTCTCCGAATCAGAAACCTCTAGAAAGGCTGCTGAGGTAAAGACAAGGGAAGCGGTCGAAACCCGTAATATCCAAATGGAAAGTGTAGAGACTATCAACTCTGAAATAAATTCGATGCAGGTACAGTTGGCTGAAGCAAGAAATCGCACAGAAGAAGCAGAATCAAGGTCCGAGAAATTAGTCAGGCGAGTCAACGAACTTGAGCACCAAGTAAGCGTTAGAGCAACTGAGTTAGCCAAGGCTTTGGGCGAGACAGAATCAAGTGAAAAATTGCGCGCAACAATTGAGGAGATGTCATTGAGAGAAGCCGGATTGAACGCGGAATTAACCGATGCGAGTGATAAACTGGCTAAAATCCGCCAACAGAC
>DUJJ01000024.1 GCA_013329865.1 Candidatus Poseidoniaceae archaeon | reverse complement strand
CTGTAAGGGGGTTCTCGTTGAATAAATTCCCATGATGCGGGAAATTGTTTTCGACATTTTGGGCACCGCAAAGGCTGATTTTTACCCATTGATTTCAGTGTAACATTACATTCCTGACATCTCGGTCGCTGTCTGTCAGCAGCAGGTTTGGTGACCAATATTTTTTCCAGGTGAATTGTGCCATCAGAATTTTTCAAGCCATTATACATTATGTGGTCGTCCAACTTGAGCCATTGTGCGAGCAGTTTTACGTCGCCAGATTCAGCAAACGCCATCAATATAGTGTTACACTGACACTGTATTTTTACCGTGCCACGACGTTTGATAGTAACGCTCTGAACAACAGCCTGGGAGTCCGCTGGTAGATGATCATCTGTTGCCTGGTTGGTCTTGAAAACCAATATTCCTGCAACTGCTTCGGTAAGTTTTGACTCTGCAAGGTAGTGGCTGTTAGTTTTGGCAGATTCGTAGGTTTTGGCTCTTAAACCGAACAAAACAGGGCAGTTCCCCCTCGGTGAGATCAAAATTGAATTTGTTCGCAAGTCTCTAGACATGAATGTCTGTGGCTGACCATCCACCTCTGCAAGACGCGTTAAGTCAACCTCCCTTGGCCTACACATTGCTACGGAATCCTCGGTTCGCCATGCAATTGCTTCGTAAGTATATTTCATCGCCGGCCATGCTACTGCTGCCGTTGCACCGATGACTCCATTGCCGCCCCATGATTTGTTTGCTGCTGGGACCTCTGATATCGCCACTTCCCGGGTAACACAGTCCCAGTAGAAGTCCGAAGACGGCGGTTGTTCAAACCACACCATCCCCGGGTCAGAGGGATATTGAGGTCTGTCAGATTTGTCAGACTTCGATATTTGACCTTTCAATGGTAACAATTTCTCATTCCACCATCCTTCTAAAAAGGTCAATAATTCAGTATAATCCGTTCCAACAATTTCTACAGCCACAGCGGCATTACCTCTGGTTCTGCGACTGGCAAATGGGTAAAGCCGAACTAGTCTAGCTGATTGAACATGGTATTGATTAGGAACCTGTTGCATCATTTCAAACAGGGCATATGTCGTACAACCACCGGATAAATGATCGGTGTCATCAAGACCTAACCACCCCATTTAATCACCTTACAGGCTGGAAATCATCGCCTTTATCTAACGGGTTCAGAACTCTATTGATAACCTGAACTAACCCGATATCTGGGTTGACCTTGAACAGTCTTATTCCTCTGGCCCAGCCGGCACCGAGATCGCTCTTCCTGTCACCCACAATGAAATCTAAGTCATTCATCGGTAAGGGTTTTGCCTTCCACCAATTAACTCGACAAACTTCATCGGCTACGGGTATGTTAGTGTTAAGACCGGTTTCGAATGTTATATTCTCTCTTAGCGCCTGGTGTCCAAGATAGAGCATGCCTGGCATTGGTTTTCGACAATTACAGCGGTCTATTTGACGGTGTGGACAGGTTATAATCATGTCAATTGTGGCATCAGGATTGATATCGAGAATCATTTCTTGGAGACGATTGTGAATCAGATTCAATTGCCTCGCGTCCCATAAACCTCTACTTATGGCGGACTGATTGGTCACGATACATACCAGAAAGCCGGCTCGCTTCAAAAGGCCAATGGAATCTGCTGCACCATCCAACAATGTGACTTCTTCAGGGGTATTGATGTAATTAGGGCTCCCGATGTTGATAACACCGTCTCGGTCCAAGTAAGCAATGCCACCATTGGGTGCTACACCCATGGGAAATCTAGTAGGCAGTGATTCAACAACTGCACCGTTCATGATTGATGCTGTAGCCAACCATTCATGTTACTTTGCATTTCATGCAAGTTTTGAAGTTTGGCGGAGGCTTGGAAGAATTATGGAGCCGGAATCCACAGTGCCGCTAATTGGTGCTATTGGTTTGGTTTCTTTAGCGGTATCATGGCATTTACGGCAATCCTCTTCAGTTAGGATAGCACAAGCCGGCTGGATACTTGTGGGTGTGTATTTTTTTGTTGGTGCTTGGGATTACCAAGCCAAGGGCGATCTACTTCTTACGGTTATGAGCATTTCTGCTTTACCAATCACTATTGGTTTGGCTCGTTGGGAATCAAATGTTGCAGATACGAAAGCCAGGAAAGCCCTTGATTGGTCACGTGGTGCTATGGCTTATGCAGGCGGACCTTACCTGTTAATTGCTCATGTTCCTTGGCTAAATGTAATTGCAATCTGGTTTGTTGCCTCACAGGTTGCCTTGTTTTATCGACTATCCGGAACAGGTGATATTCAACTTGGCGAGACTTGGGTCGAAACCTCATCGGGCAAAATAAGTTGGGAGGACTGGGATGGCAATCGTTGGTTTAGTGCGGAAACCATAGGGGAATTTCCATTCCAGACAGAACTTGTCATGGCTGATGGAAGTTTCATTGGCATTAATTTTATTTTGGCATGTACCGCTTTACAGTCTATGGTGATATTTATCGGCGCCATTGCGGTTCTAGACTTGGACTGGAGGCGCAGAATAAGAGCGATTTTGTTCACTATACCAGTAATTCATATATTGAACGTATTTCGTAATGTCGGACTGATATGGATGCACCAAACCTACACAACTTGGTCTTTTTTTGGGATGAGTGTTTTTGAGTTTGGTCATAATTATGCTGCACGATTTGTCTCACTATTTGCGATGTTCTTCATGGCCCTAATAATGTTTGAAATACTACCTGAATTACA
>DUJJ01000067.1:2649-13796 GCA_013329865.1 Candidatus Poseidoniaceae archaeon | reverse complement strand
CCAGATTTGCATGATATATTTTGGCAAGCTGCCAAACTATGTAGTGCTTGTAAGGTCGAGGTATCTGCACAGCATGCACAAGAACTAATGGATGCAGTAGAGAAAATCCACCACCTATTTTGGTCCGCAAAGGGAAGAGATGTCCCATGGGTCAGAGCCAGCTGATGTTATGGGAAAACTGCAAGTAACCATTCGCGGCAACAGTATGTCGCCATCTTTAGAAGATGGTCAAGAGATAATTTGCAGCGAATATATTGGTCAACAAATCTTCATTGGTCAAGTGGTAATTTTCACACATCCCTTCGATAATAACATAACTGCAGCAAAACGGATTTCGGCGATAAATGGCAACAGGTTATTTGTCGTTGGGGATAATCCTGACCCACTGTCGAGTGATGATTCTCATAATTTCGGTCCAATCGACGTTTCCTCAGTAATTGCTGTGGCCGATTAGCGGGCCTGACGGGGTTCGAACCCGCGACCGACGGATTAAGAGTCCGTCGCTCTACCTGACTAAGCTACAGGCCCATTGCGTCCTGCTAGACTACGTATTTAATGATTGATTGATTAATACCATTATACCATTCTACCGTTGGGGTTGGTTAACACCTCAACGCCGCTATCTTTCGCTACAACCACAACATCACACATGTTGTTAAATAACCCAACTTGAACTACTCCAGCGATTTTTAGTATTTCGCCTTCAGTATAAACTGGCTGGTCTATTGTCGGACCGCAGTGAGCATCGGCGATATAATTACCATTATCAGTTACGACCGGGTTATCACCGGACATTCGGCAGTTTACCCGACAATCTAACAATTTCGCAAGTTGATTAATGGTTGACTGATAAGCAAACGGGGTAATCTCGACGGGTAACGGGAAGGCACCTAAGACACCCACCATTTTTCGTTCATCTGCGACGACAATCATCGATAGAGACTCTTGTGCAACAATCTTTTCGCGCACCAGTGCTGCACCTCCGCCTTTGATAAGGTTAAATTCTCCGTCGACCTCATCTGCTCCATCAATTACGATATCTAAATGGCTACACTCAGCTAGGTCGATTAGTGGAATCCCAACTTTCTTGGCTAATTTCTCCGTCGCTAGGGAGGTAGGTATACCGACAATTTCTAACCCTTCTTCACTGATTTTTCTCCCAAGTTCTATCACCGTATGCTTGACTGTTGACCCGGTACCAAGACCAACTTTCATCCCATTTTTGACATAAATACATGCCTCAATCCCAGCCTGCTGTTTCAACAATTCGACCCGGTCCATGATTTACTGATAGGTCCTGAGGCTATTGAGTATTGTGCTAAATACTGGTGCTAACCGCTTGGTAAAAGGTTTTGACCTTTGATAGCCTGTGGAGGGATATGGGGAAGGGCGGCGGTAAGCAGGGCGTAGCAGTGTTCATGCTGTTGCTATTTGCTATTTCCACGCAAGCCCATTACTTCTCGAGCAATGACTCAACAATTTTAGTGGAAAATGATGGTGGTTCTGAAGTTCTCGGCCAAGAGGAAAAAATAGCCATTGGATCCTTCCCTTACGGTGCCGTTGAAAAGGTGAAAGTTTCAATTCCTGATGGACAAGTAGTTCAAACAATGAATTTAGACATAAAATCTGCTGACCTTGCAACCTCGACAGCTTACTCGTTCACCGATAGTTCAGATTTTTCACGCTCCACGTCGTATTCTGGAGTAGATGTAAACTCATCATCGCTATCACTGCTACCTCAGGAATGGTCTTGGGACTTCGAGTCTGGAAGTTTTGGTCCGGAATGGACACTCGGTGGCACTAGTAACTGGTATATCCAGTCCAGCACAGTAATTTCCGGTAGCCAAACCGCTCAAGCGGGACCAATCAGTGCTAATCAGCTTACTTCGCTAACCCTTGATGTGTCATCTATTCCAGCCGGTTCCGGAACATTTCGATATCAGGTTTCATCCGAAAGCAGTTTTGACTACCTAGTGTTTTGTATTGATAACACAGGGTGTGGTAGGACAACTGGTTTTAATCAACGATGGGCAGGGATAACCAGCGGTACACATACATTTAATCTTCCAGCTACTGCTCAAACACTAACTTGGAAGTATACGAAAGATGGTAGTGTCAACTCCGGCCAGGACACAGCTTGGATTGATGACATAGTCATTACACCAACAGGTGGTGCTGGAAATGGAGAGGGTTCATGGACCTCTCCTGCTTTTGGCCCACAATTATCAGGACAAGGTGAACCCAGGTCATATGGCATGATGTACATGGACGCATACATCCCACCAGATGCTGATTTTGAATGGTCACTGTTGGATGCAGCTACAGGTTTCACCATCCCTGGTTTTGCCGGCCTGACCGAAGTTATGCTGGATCTTGGTTTGATTGATTGGGAGTCATATCCGTTGCTCAAAATCCAAATTGATATGGCCACTACCACTGGTTCATTACCCGTTGTTCATGGTATACATTTTGATGGATTATTGCATGATGATTTCGACTCAAACCCGTCGTTATATGGTTGGACATTAGCCGGAGTTGGGTGGAGTTCAGGTTCAGTCTCTGGAACAGGAACAATGGAGAGTTCCGAGTATTACATACGCAGTGGGTTTGTTGGCGTGAAGTCAAACTCGTATCTCAACGGCTCAGGTCGACTTGAATACTCGCTTGATTCCGGACAATCCTGGACTATTTTACCAAATAATAACCTTCAATCGATGTCAGAACCACAATTTTCAATTATGTTCCGTGCAGTATCAACCGGTGGAAGTTGGGTTTTTGACAAGATTGCTGTTGAAATGATAAGAACCAGCGTTGTTGATGGTTTAGAAATTGACATTGGGTTAGATGGAATTAGTGACTGGACCATGGACAGGACGGGCATCGGTAGATTAGGAATTCAGGACTCATTATCAGACGACTCGTTGTGGTCAACACAACAAAGCAGTACGTCAGCACCGGCTGAATTTTCGGTATACTTACCAACCAAAGGTGTCAATAAATTAGAATTTGCAGTCGCTAGTCCCAGCACTAATTTTGTCAATCCATACCTTACTGTCTCACACAACAATCAGGATATTCTTACTAGTTCACTAAGTGATTTATCTCAGGTAACGTTAGTTCGCCTAACGCCCTCACAAATAAGTAGTATTAACAATGCAATATCTCAATCTATATCGGGGGTGAATCTCAATGGGTTACAATTTGCAGAACTCAAACTAAAAATTGGATCATCCTCTACTAATTCACCGATTAATTTTGGTGGTCTAATGGCGACATATGACTCTGAAATCAACCTAGATTTCATTGGTTCAGATGGTCTGATAATAGGTTTGAACAGTGTCCTGCCAAACTCACCAATAGTAAACGGCTACCGTGAGGTCTCAATCCCAGTCCGAATGAAGAGTACTGGTGCTATCAGAATGACGGTAAATACCGTCACTACAGCACCATCAGTGAACCCAATAGAAATGACGGTAAGCAATGTCACCGATACTTTCACTCCCTCAATGAACTGGATTGACATCACAAGTTCATTCGATTTTTCCAGTGTCGGTGTGACTAACCCGGAAAATTTTGTCAAGGGTGGTTCATGGCTTGTTGACTTTAATCTAATCGGCGAAAACAATGTTGCCCAACTCAGGTGTAGTACTGTTACTTTACCGATAGTTGGGAGCGGAGTGAATAACTGTGTCCAGAACGGTATACCACTGATTTGGTCAGACTTGGGAATCAATGGTGGTATTAGTATGACTGGAACCACAAATACGCTTGAGTTCCACCATCGTTTCAAGTTCCCAGTTGAATGGGATGACGAGGAGTTTATGCTCGCTTCGGTAAATCTGGTATCGCAAAATGGACCCATGTTGTCAGTAAGCAAGTCATTCGGACTGGGCAATTCTCAGGGCGTAGAGAATGATATTTCGCTCAAGAGTTGGACCATAATTGGCTCAAACGGTGTTGCCACTGATAATCAATTCCCCTATCTCCAAAGCCAGCGTGGTGAACCGGTTGTAATTCAAGCGCAGTTGGGCTTTGAAGGCAATGAAGGTACAGCGCCACGCACCGGACATGCACTTGTTAGGCTGCTAGTAAATGGGAATGAATATGGTTCGACCTCGATAATTAGCGAGGGAATCGCTTCCATACCATGGGTTACACCGATTGTCGGTGAAACAGTACAACTTGAAATAGATATTCAACCATTACGAGGTCAATCAGTGTCGTATGAAGTATCAAACAGTCTATTATTCCGCTATGACGCAGTAAACCCACAATTACTGTCAATGAATATTGATGAGTTTGACCACTTTCAATCTAGCCCATCAACAATGCTCGAGTTTACGGTTACGGATCGACCTGTCCTGCCTACGCAAGCAGAGATAGTTCTGTGGTATTCATGGGAACACGATTTTAATCAAAATGGTCAGATTGACTTATCCGAGGTCGTCAGATATGACTTGAGTCAGCCTGCTGATTTAACTCAACTAGAGGGAGTATACAGGTATGAGTTAGATTCTTCCGATGCTCCAGATGGTGGATATGTACAAGGCTGGCTAGTGGTGGCTGACTCAGCGGGCAA
Organism: Candidatus Poseidoniaceae archaeon; assembly: GCA_013329865.1. GTDB lineage: Archaea > Thermoplasmatota > Poseidoniia > Poseidoniales > Poseidoniaceae > MGIIa-L1 > MGIIa-L1 sp8725u. Next base: position 9,217 of record DUJJ01000067.1, on the reverse strand, counting down.
TATACTAACAGATGCAGGAAATATCTCAGACCCACTGTTTAACCTGCTCATTAGTAGCGACGGCTCTCCGCAACTAGGCTACTCAGAATTGTCCTGGGATTACGGTTTCCTACCTTGGTTACATCCTGGTGAATCGATTGATTTAAGCATACCAGTCTGGGACAAAAATGGTATAACGGACATTACCGAAATCGAACTTGATTTGTCTATTAATCAACCTGATTCCTCAACAATATTTTGGAATCGGCAATCAAATATATGTTCCACATCCACATTATATATCCAAATCAACAGCTGCGAAATGGTTGGTGATAGTGGGTCACAACTGTTCACTAACTCAGGACGTTTTGTCATTGATTTTGAACTAAAATGGGGTTTTGACCCAGATGACAGTATAATTCGTACTCCTTCGATAAAACTCACTGATCTGAATAAACAATCCACAACTATCGAACTTGCCGATTTAAACTGGCGCTATTCTGGTGAGATGGAAATAAATCGCCAATCACTATCCTATACTACCTCGGGTAACAACGATTCTGTAACCGGTTCATGGGTCAAAGCAAGAGAAGATATCACAATAAACGGTGCACTAAACTGGGTCAAAACCCAGCGCTCAGTGCTGCAAGACTTAGAATTACTGTTCACACTCGGATTGAACCAAGCGCCTGTCAATTACCAACAAGGATTGTTCAATGGTAGTATTATATCCCCCGCAAACCCCGGTAATTATCCACTTGAGATTTCGTTGAAAAATCCACCAAATGGTGCAACTATCGTTGAGCCTGATTCACCTCTGCTGTGGTTCATAGTTGATGATGAGGAACCATCGATAAAGAGTATAGATTATCCACAAGCAGGTCAAGTAATTGAAGAGTCTGAGTGGGAGAGTCTCGACCTTCTGATGACCCTATCTGAAAATAGTTTTCTTGATCAAAATTCGATGAACCTAAAGTGGGAGGTTCATCCCTCAGGCTTTGGTTTCGCTTCTTCTAGCATTGCCAATGGTTTTGGACAAATCTCGATACTGGGTGGTATGCCATTCGGAGATTCGATTACGGGCTCATACCCAATCAACCTAGACGCCGTGATATCTGAAGAACTGAGAACAGAAGCTCTAGAATTACGCATTTGGGTTAGCGGCAGCGACATGGCAGGTAATTCATTCGGCTCAGTATCTGATGAGGTTTATACACCATTTGCTGTTTGGCAGTTGGAACAACAATTACCGGAATACGCACTAAAGCAGCCTGTAATATCTTACACTGGGGCCTTGGAGGTAGGCAAGTCAATCGATTTGTCAGTTATTATTCAGAATGTTGGTAAATCTGACGGAGATGCTCAATTACGGGTGGAGCGAGTAGAGAGTAACGGCGCTCGGACAATAATTCATTCACAGCAAATAAAGGTGAATTCTGGAGGAAATGGAGTGTTTAACCATCGTTGGACTCCAGATCGGGATGGTTCGATGTGGATAGAATTCATTATCATTGGCGGTCCGACGGCTCAAACAGATACTTTCTACGTTGAAGACGGGGATTCAGACGGATTCCTTGGTGGTCTTGGTGAAATAAATCCTGTTCTGTTAATCGTCATATTTTTGCTTGCGGTTTCGCTTGTTGCCGTCTTGATATTTGGCTTAAGGAATCCAAAACCACCACAACATCAGCGCTTGCCACTGAATAAAAATTACCAGACGGTAAATAATCAAATTAACCAAAGTCAAAATCACCAATATGCTCAACAGCAGTCTCCATATTCGCCCGGAGACAATCCATACAAATGATGTCAGAAGAATCTAAATGACAAATATATTCGCCCTTAATTGAGGGAGTAGGAGGACTGCTGACAGAGTTAGACTCTGAGGAAAGTCCCCTCTCCATAGCGCATGTGCCTCACAGAAGAGAGAAACTAGAGATGGTTTGGTTAATGCAATAGAAACGAACGATGTAGGGGTTGTACAATGATGTTGAAAGACAGAGATTTCCTTATTGTCGATGAAACGAGCAACCGCACAGGAGCAAGTCCAAGCAGTTCCATTGAGATTGCGCGTCTAGGAACAGGTAGGATGCTAAGTTGAATGCAGTCGCCGATAGGTAACAGAAAGGGGCTTACTCCCTACTCCCTCGCTAATCTTCTAGTACTGCGTCAAGTGGTTTCATGGATATTGGAGAAGCTAAAGCGATTCCCTCGCCGTAATCAACCCAGTATGATTCCCCTTTGATGGCTGATTTGGCAACTTTTTCTGATGTTATTACCGCCGGCATCAAGAATGTGCTGGTGATAAATGCAAATATAATCAATAAGCACATGATCATAAAGAAGTTTTCAAGTCCAGGGAATGTGACCAAAAACCCAGCACCAATACCGCTTACTGTTGTTATAGTTGTTTCAAAAATCGTTTGTCCGGTTTCTTCGATTGAGTTGGCAATTCCAATAGGCGTTTCACCCTCTTCTTGAATACGATGCATGACGTGAATAGCATCATCAACCCCAATACCGAAGACGATAGTTCCGATCATGGCAGTGAAGATATTTACATTTACATCAGGACTATTCATCAATAGAGGTTGCCATAGTATTACCACTGCCACGGGTACCATGGTGATAACCCCCAATCGGAATGATCGGAACACGATTGCTAGCACGAATGTTAAGATAATCATAGTTACAATAGTAGTCAGATTTTGGGAATCATGAATTCCCTCATTGATATCGAGGGACACCGGTAGTCCACCCGTCAAAATTGATGAATCTGTTCCTTCCAATCCCGTATCCTCGACTAACATGTCATCAATTTGGTCGCGTAATACTGATGCTGCGTTCAGATTCATGTATGGTTGCGTAACGTATACTATCCCTTTAGTGCCCTCTTTATTGAGTAGCATTGATTTGACTTCGTAACTTAACGTATCAAAAACGACATTGACCATGTCTTTTCTTAACTGTTCCCGACCTCCCTCGCCGCTTGCATCCAAGAGCAGCCAAGCATGACATTCAACAGGGTCATTAGACTCCCAGCAGGGCTCGTGTAAGAGATCCCAAAGGCTCCCTTGATACAGTGCAACATCTTCATTTAATCCGATTGTTACAGGAATCGCTCGTAAAAATGTGATGATACTCGTTGTGTTAGTTCTCTCTACCTCGCCTATACGTTGCTCCAAGCCGTCGATAACATCGAGCACTGGTAAGTCTCTTATCCGGTCGGTATTGTTGTTATTAGGGCGCTCTTCAGCACTGAAAATGAATAATGATGTCTGTCCCCCGCTAAAGTACTCTGAGTATTCAGCAAGCGAGTTTAACGAATCGATGCCATCAGGTGCCTCAGAAGAGCCCGTAATCGGTTCATTCATCGAATCCAAGTTGATAATTCCATAAAAGGTAATCGAACCAAATATTATGACTATTGGGAGGAATGCTTTGACGGGGAATTTACCGATATTTTTCCACATAGTTGGATTTGTGCGTTTGTTGTATCTTAGCATCCAAGCAATAGTCGGTACAAGGATGATACTGAATACCAGCGTTGACGCAATACCTAGAACCAGAGTAACACCTACCGACCTTATTGGCGCGACTGTAACTATTTGTGGAGCAATCAAAACAGAGAATCCAATTACTGTAGTTATGGCTGATAGGAACACCGCAACACCTGTTGAGCTGGCCATTTCTAATACACACTTTTTGTAGAACTCCATATCCCATAAATCGGGGACTTTCAATTCCTTTTCGCCTCTTTTTTTGCGCCTAACATTCTCTTCTTGCATTCTCTGAAGTTCTTTTCTTCGAACCTCCTCAATGCGATTGACCATGTGAAGTGCATAATCTACTCCTAGGCCAATCAATATCGGGAAAGTGGCAACAATCATCGGTGTCAATGTGATATCTAGGATTACCGATGAACCAAAGGTGAATGCTAGCGCCATGACTATTGGTGTTCCTGTTATGGCTACCACTTTCAGTGACCTGTGAAGGGTCGTAATAATCAACACAGTAAACAGAATTGACCAAGGCAGAATCATCAGTAGGTCCTCATAGATGGCGTCTGAAATATCTTCGAGCACCTTGGTTAGTCCAGTAACAGTCATCACTGTTATCTCAGATTCAGGTCGATTATCGACGACCCTTTCGAAGTGTGCTAACAATTCTTCAAAATTATTGAAATCGTCTATCACCTCAAAATTTTGGTTCATCCCGACTATTATTGCTGTAGTGTCCCAAATACCGTCATTATTTGTATCTTTTATCAAAGTGTCAAAACTCCCATTTGATTGCTCAATGATTGTATCGATTCTTTCTTGCTCAGGAATGGCATATTCTCCACCTCCTGGGAGATTTGAACACCATTCTTCATCCACGAGAAGAATTCTAGTAGCAACACCATGCTCACACAGGGAGTTGTTGAACCGGCCATCAGCTGAGTTAATCTCCTTAATCACCTGTGCTGGTGAGATAATCCACAGCACACCATCGTTTTCACCGTGGTCGTCTTTATCATAATCTATTCCACGACTTATCGAATCGCCATCTACATTATTGTCGTCTCCTTCGACCCAACTAATTACGTCAAGGATGGCCTTGTCTGTGATATTGGCATCATTTGACATATCGAATGCGTTCTCCGTCCTGACATATATTACTGTAATATCGGTTGACCATTCTTCACGAACTTCGAGCAGTAATTCGGTTGAAGGAGCCCCATCCGGCAAGAAAATTTCCACGTCGTCATCGATTTGAGATTGGAAATCCATGCCTTGCTGAGCAAAAAATGCCGAGATAATAATCAACAATATTACTACAGTGGCAGGCGATGTCAAGACATTGCTGTACATGTTGTCAAGAGATTGCATTGATTTCTCTGATACCGCTCGTTTGGCGGTTTCAACCCTTTCTTTGACAATATCGAGCCGACCTTGTTGCCAAGTCGGTGGCTCGCTCATGGTTAGTGCATTTGCGTGAGGGATTTGAACAATCCTGTTTCAGGATTATCAGACCAGCCAGTTTGACTTATTCAATCAAGCCCAAATTCCCGAATTATCAAGTGTTTTAGAAAGCCTCTAGCAGATTGTAAAACAAGTCCCGTGGCCATGAGTGCGAGGCCCAGCACACCTATCCAAACCGCAGATAGTCCCGGACCGATGTAGCTGTCAATTTGACCTGTTACATTCTGGGCTAAATTCAATCCCATAGCCGCACCTGTGGCAAATAATCCCAGTCCGGGTAAACCAAGGACCAGGATTGGTTTCTTGTGCGACAAGGAAATTAAGGCCCATGATAATACTGTGAAGCCGTGAGAAACTGCGGTAAAGTTAGATCCTTTAGGTACATCATACCTTACCACTGTTGGTACCTCGGTTATCTTCAACTGCTTTTCATGTGCATCCTCGAGCATTTCGAGAGATAATTCCATGCCCTCACTATCGAATCTCAGCAAATCCAATGCTCGCTTGGAAAATGCTCTGAATCCTGATTGTGTGTCTTTGATTGATATGTTCCTTGACATGTTGCTTGCCGCAGTAATAACTTTGATACCCAGTCTTCGATATGCTGGCATATCTGTTCCACCACCGCCATCGATAAACCTCGATCCAATTACGAAGTCGTCTCTACCATCGATTATCGGTTGCAATAGTTTAGGAATATCGCCTGCTTCATGCTGACCATCACTATCTAGTAGCACTAAAGCATCAGCGTTGATTTCTTTTACTTTGTTGAACAGTGACTTTAGTGCTCCACCATAGCCGCGGTTAACTCGATGACGAACAACTATTGCGCCACATGACTCAGCGATTCGAGCACTTGAGTCAGAGGACCCATCATCAACACATATAACTGCGTCAACGTGCTTCATAGCCAGAGTAACTACCGTGCCAATAGTCTCTTCTTCGTTAAACACTGGCATACCGGCAACAATAAACGGCTTAGTGCCAGAGCGGAAACACCCATCTTCCACGATTTACCCTAATTCTGAGACTATATAGCGCTATTGATGTGATTGAGATATTTCGGAGTGTATCCCAATAAATCCAAAAATTTATTGAGACATTAAGCCCATCGGCTGAGTCAATGATTCAACGGTTTTGAATCATGCAAAATATTATTTTTTCACAGGAGATGTTAATCCATTATTTGACTGATTGTGGTAACTACTCGCTCGCCGCTCAAAACCTTGTTTAGCGCATTTAGCGAGATGACTAACGGCACATATTCTTGGCCATCGCTAGTCACATAGGTGTCACAGTCAGCAAATGCATCACTGTTGATAGATACTTTGATCGCACCACCAGCGTTGCTTCTTCTAACATAACCCACTAGGTTACTTTTGTTCTCATTTTCATTCTCATGTTTTTCCGGGTTACTATTCTTTGCCATATCAAACCTCCACTGCTCTTGCAGCAAATATTCTGATTTTCGCTTATGTTTATCAAACTAAAGTCATTGACCATTCGGCTTATACGGATGGTATGATTGGAAACTCTATGCGAGCCTTGGTAACGGGTGGGGCGGGATTCATTGGTTCCCACTTGGTTGATGAACTAGTCGATGCAGGTTATGCAGTTAGGATAAT
>DUJJ01000067.1:0-2265 GCA_013329865.1 Candidatus Poseidoniaceae archaeon | reverse complement strand
GGTAGTGTTGAATTTATTGAGGGTGATATTACCATAATGGCAGACGTGCTCCATGCCACCAAAGACGTCGAAGTAGTATTTCACATGGCAGCAAATCCGGATATTAGATTGGGCACCCAAGTAACTGATACAGATTTGAAGCAGGGGACCATAGCAACTTACAATATTCTCGAAGCAATGAGAGTTAACGGGGTCAAAAAAATTGTTTTTGCCTCATCATCGGTAGTTTATGGAGAAGATGCACCAATGCCTACGCCCGAAAGCTTTGGTCCGTGTTTACCGATTTCGCTATATGGTGCTAGTAAAGTAGGCTCAGAGGGACTTATTACTAGTTGGGTTGGAACGTTTAATTTCCAAGCTTGGATATTCCGTTTTGCTAACATAATAGGCAATCGTGGAACTCATGGAGTTATCTTTGACTTTATTCACAAATTGAAGCGGGATAACCTAAGACTCGAAGTATTAGGCAACGGTCGACAAGAAAAATCATATATGGAGGTAAAGGATTGTGTTAGAGGTATGATGCATATCTACACTAATTCTACCAAACCAGTAAACCTATACAACCTTGGCAGTCACGATACATGCTCAGTTAGGAGGATTGCAGAAATTGTGGTTGAGGAGACTGGTTGTAAAGACGCTGTGATACAATACACTGGTGGTGACAGGGGTTGGGCAGGAGATATACCAAAAGCGATGCTCGGAATTGAAAAAATGCTTTCAACAGGATATGATGTCAACTACAATAGCGAAGCAGCAGTCCGACATACGACTAAGTGCTTAATTGAAGAAATAGGAATGTGAAAATATGAGAAGAGATATGTGCAGAGATGATAATGCGGGAGTAGTAGGTAACGCAGCCTTATCGGTTGCATCGCTATTTTTTATCGCCATTATGATAATTGCCTTTACTGCCAACCCGGTTGCTATCGGCACAGATGTTGGCGAGCGCGCCCCCGACGTAGAGGGAAAAGCATACAATGGGACTTCATGGGTAGAATTTGATTTTGAGAGTTACTTTGATACGACATGGGAAGAAGGCAATATCTCAGGTCAGTGGGTTGCCATAATATTCATGGATACCGATTGTCCATATTGTCAGCAGTCGGCCAGTAGCCAATCACAATGGGCCAACACTTACAGTAGCAACAATCCAAACTGGGATGGCCCGCACATCAACTTCATGGCTTCTGCAACAGAACTGGACATACTTGGACATGAGTCAAGTCGCGCCGAAATCCAAGAATTCAGAGCGGATTATAATCACAACTTCCCATATGTGGACGATATAGACCAAGATAACATGAAAGAATGGGGTATACCAGGAACACCTAATTATTTCCTCATTCAGCCAGACGGAATAATTGCGTGGGTGTCAGATAATGCAAATGAAGACTTAGAGGATGCGATAATACGCCTTACTCCACAGGAAGGTGCCTGATTTGTTAGACAACTTGTTAGTTGCAGCATACTTATTACCAACCTTATTTGGATTAATTCTAGTATTGCCGTTCGGCAAATCGATTGGTGATAGCCTTGCTGGACGCTTCGAGATAATGGGGACGGAACGAGGAAGAATCACCGCTGGTTTGCAAATAATCACTTTTTTCGGTTTCGCCGTTTCTGCTCAAACGTTTTGGATTTCATCAAAAATAAGTGAGGGTGGCGATTTTTGCTCGTCCTCTGCAGTGTTCAATTGTGATGACTTGATTGGTAATAGTGAATTGAATGTTGATCCGATATTTGGCTTATCTTGGGGAATCATCGGCATGGTGATTTTTGCTTTACTCTTATTCATGGTATTAGTTTTGAAAAACGAACCAAACGGGGAATATACCGAACGCTTTCTGAACTATGGCTCTGTAATTACTGGTGCAGGTATCCTAGTGATTCTACTGTTGGTATCTTATGAAGTTCAGGAAGGCAAGATATGTCTATACTGTACTACAGCACATATTGCTAATATTGCTGCTTTGGTTGGATTCCTGCGCTTGAGAAAGCTGCACGAAGACAAAACTTTATGGAAAGCCAAGCCGACAATAGGTTAGGTGATAATTTGGTTAGCGAAAAGGGAATTTGGTCGGTTATCACAGTATTGGCTCTATCAGCATTGTTGGTTTTACTAGCCCAGGAGTTCGGCGGATTGTCCGAGGTAAGCGATAGTGGCTCAAATGAGGTAACTGCTCTGTCAAGCACTGCTGAGACTCCTGACCCTTTGGCCAACGAATGTGTCGACCACTCAAACCTAGGCAGGCATGATCACTC
>DUJJ01000082.1:16474-22002 GCA_013329865.1 Candidatus Poseidoniaceae archaeon | reverse complement strand
GTCGAGCATTCCAAAATCAATACCCCGCAGTGCCTTGATGGTCGCTGAGGGTTCGGCTGACCTTGCCTGTGCTGTACCACCTAGGGCTCTAATGAAATCTGGATAGGTCTCATCCCGTCGCAACACCATATTTTCCTCGCGACGTATCATAAATGATGGGAACATAAACGGTGTTAGTGGTATAGCAAAAATGAGTAAACCAAATTTGTCCCATTGGTCGGTCAATGCCTCCCATGCAGAGATTACTGCGATAGACATAATGATAGTAAGGAATGCTGAAAAAGCACCGGCGATAAGAAATGCCCGCCGGAAATTAACCCTAAATGGGGTATCCATTTCATCCCGAGCAAATGTCTGGTCCTCGGGAATTGTCGCCCTAAATGCAAACACTGCACCTAGTTGGACTATGGTAAAGATCAGACCTGCAAGTAATAAAAATCGTATTCTGCTAAACACTTCTATGGGTTCAGCATCTGGCGAGCCAATCTCAAACAACACGAGGTGAATACCTGCAATTACTAGCGCAAACAGGCCTGCTGAAACTAAAGAAACATAGATTTCTTTTAGGGTATCGACAGACTCTAACCGCGTGTCATATAGCGTGTTATATTGTTCAGCAACGGTTTCTTGCTCGGCACGCATAAACTCGTCAATTGGTTGACCTGCCTCGATGGAAAATGCCATTCGGTCTAAAAAATCGGTCCATAATGGACTTGGGCTTTGGTGAGCAACAATTCTAGCCGCTTCCGGTAGTGAAGTGTGCCACTTATCGACCAAAGTCTCAATCCTTTTTACCTCTGCAGCTAACTCACCATAATCAGACATTTGTTTGAGGATATCAAAAATTGACTTAGCACCGACTTCTCCGAGCGATAGAATACCCATTCTGGTGATGAACATGTGCATTTCTTTTTCGATTTTAGTCGCTGAACGTTGGACTTCAAGCAGCGGAAAGGCCAATGCTCCCAATGCAGAAATAATTGGGAATAATATAATCATCAATATTCCAGCTGAGCCTTGGAATAATGCACCTTCACCGAGCCCTCCCGTGAGGAATACTACGAGGATAGCGGCAATCAACCCAGTTACTGCTGCGCCACCAACAAATAAGAACAAGAAGCGCTGAATCGGCATTTCAAGGCGTTTTATCGCTACTTGCCAGATTGGCATTCTCTCCATTTTCACATCTCCTAACCGTGATTGACCCCTGTCCAAGTGTCAATTGCTCGGTCGAAGGCTTCGAATCCATTATTGTAGTAGATGCCGAGTAAATCAAACACATCATCGTAATGGGTTAAGTCACGGTCGGCCATTTTGTCTAAGGCTGCCGCTCTGCGCAACATTTCATCGTAAATGTCACGTTTATTGGCGAAACCGGCCATTGCAGCAATTTTATTTTCTAGCAAATGGCTTTGAAACATACCGCGGAAGTAGTGCTTATCTTTGACTGGATCCCACTCAAACATGCCACGAGTAAGGACGCCATCGCTGTGTTTGTTGTAGCCAATTACCTCATCAATCCCAGTAACTCTTCGAGCGATTCCACCACCTGGGGCCTCAACCACCTCTTGGAATATAGCAAAATTTAGGTTGTCAAAGAACCGAATTGGTACATTGATTGGATCTCCTGTAAATCTTTGAATCATCTTAACAATTGATGAGGCGTGGAATGTAGCAATAACTGGGTGTCCAGTCTGCATTGCTTGGAACGCAGTAGCACCCTCAACGCCGCGAATCTCACCAATGATGATGTATCTTGGACGGCTTCGAAGTGCGGCTTTGAGCAAATCGAACATTTCGACCCTCGATTCCTCATTTTTTGAATCACGAGTGACCAAGCGCTGCCAAATCTTGTGTCGAACCTTTACCTCAGGTGTATCTTCTGCTGAGTATATCTTGACGTTGTGATCGATAAATGGCAGGATGGCATTGAGAGTTGTAGTCTTTCCAGATGCAGTCTCGCCGGACACCAGCACTGACATACCATACTCCAAGCATATCCAGATATAGGCAGCAACTTGAGTGGAGATTGTACCCCACTTTATCAGTTGAATAATTGAGATTGTCTCCTCAGCGAATTTACGAATGGTAAATGACGGCCCCAGCATTGAAACGTCATCTGAAAATATGATATTGATACGTGAACCATCTAACAATGCACCATCAATAATTGGTTTATTGTCTGACACTGGACGACCAATGCGCTCAGACATCGCCCTCAGATAGCGAGACAGAATCTCTCGCTCTCTGAACCTAATATTGGAGGTAACCATGCCAAACACCTTATGATCCATATGAATATGCTTGAGACCAACTGAGTGGATATCTTCCAGCATCTCATCGGACAAAAGTGGTTCTAGTGGACCATTTTTGATTAAATCACGAATGATGATATACTCAAGGCGTTGCCTTTGCTCGGGAGTTACTATGACACGCTTGTCATCCATCCCAATCATCTCCCACAAGCGACCCTGTCGTCTCGGGGACAAGCCGACCTCGGTTTCTAACACCGAGTAGCGTTCAATCATCTGTGTTAGAATATTCTCAAATTCTCCGTCTGTCGTAAAAGTTGGAGCAGTGGGGGCTTCTTGTAACAGGGTTTCTACTAGCTCTCGACGCATATTTTCTTCTTCCTCAGTCAGTTGGGGTTCTAGTCCAAACCACAGGATTTGCCCACCACTACCATCGTCATCCTCCGGAGGCTCATATATGTGAATAAAAATTGGCTCTTTCGCCATGTAAATCAGGTTGTATGGACGATTCTTTTTCGCATCCCGATCGAGCGGACCGTAATACATTGGGCGAGAGCCATAACGAGACTCAAAATCACGCACCCAATCAGCAACGTGTGGATAAGTTGACATAACGCTATTGAGGTCACCCTTGGCAAATCTAGATTCATCAGCCATCATATTCACCTCAACTAACCGCAGTAATGTCGACTATGAAGCCCATACTAGGCTCTACACGCCAGCCAACACTCGTTTGAACCGGGCCGGCGGCCCTTAGGAATCTTGTTACGACGATGCTTCGCTTCAAATCGCCGCCAATAAGCGCAGTTGATAGGTCAAGCACAACCTCTGCCGAGGCTCGCATGTTGTGAAGGAGTTTGTGATTCATTTCCTCTGGGTCCACGCACAGCATTACTGACCGACCCTCTGAAGTGATTTTTCTCAGTTTTTGCATCAAGTCAAATCGTTGATGTTCATCGAGGTTGTCCGGCATTAGAGCACTGGCGGAATCAAGAATAATCACGTCTGCCTCAGCAACGGCTTCGCTGTTTAGAACGTCCGCCAAACCGACGTCGGCTTTAGCCTCGGCAACAGTGCCGAACCGAGAGAAAATCATCAACCTACCTTCTCGCAATGCATCAGTAACGCCGTAGCCAATCGACTCCATCTGTTCTACCCAGCCACGCGTAGTTAACTCGGTAGTGACGACCAAAACTTTGACGCCGTTATGGAGCATGCCGTGGACTAAACGTTGGGCAATCAGAGATTTACCGGCCCCGACTATTCCTTGCAAGACGTACAGTGACCGGTTGGGCAATCGTAGTCCCATGGTATCTGCCAGTGAATCAGTCTCTACATCAAAAGCAAAACCATCCTCAACCGGTTTGTGTGGGAAATTCAATGGGTCATCAGACTGCATTTAATCTCACCTCGGTAGATTCAGTTGCTTCTCCTTGATACCCAGAAACCGAAACTGATTGAACTAAGACAGTCAATTTTACATCGTCATTGTCTTGGTAGCCGAAGGCACCACTCAGTTCTACCTCAAGTAGCTCTGACGATGCCCAGTCGCCACCAGGCAGGACCGTAGTGGTTATGTCTCCGCTAGCCACCACAGAACCATCTAATTGAACGAATAACGAAGCCTCATCGAGAAGGTATTCGCCACTATTTATCAGGTAGAAAGTTATGGTTTCAGTTGGATTCGCTGGATTGTTATCATAAGCAACATTCGACAAATCTCCGGCGTAATCAAACGAGGTCTTAGCGTCTGCTTCATCTTCCCGGCGCTCCTGTTCCATGGCTGTGGTAATATCGCCATATTGGCTAATCAATACTGCAGAAACTGCTCCTGAAACCAACAATGCAGTGGCCAAAAAGATGAATGTTGATGCTCCGCCGTCTGCCATGTTGATTCCTCACTGTAATGTTCTTGCACTGTTGTAACCGTTTGTTGATATCGCTAAAGTTTCAAACACATCACTGCCTAAACCGCGCCACTCTATGCCAACTGTATCGCTTGGATACAGATTGTCGGAGTCAGTTATTGGGGCCAAGGTTGCTAAGTTGCGAGCATTGCTGCCATCTAAAAACAACCAGACCTCATCAATAGGAACAATTACTGAACCAGTATTGGTTAGGTTTGCATTGACTACTGTGGTTCTTGCTGTTACAGATAAACTACCGTTCACGCCGTTTGGTTGGGGTCCGTCGATGATAATTGTTGGGTCGGACGAGTAGTCGCCATGGTTGGTGATTGACCATGAGACTATTGCTCCGTTTGCATCGACGGTGAAGGTTCCGGAAAAGCCGGAGCCACCACCCCCAACAGCACTCAATGTGCCACTGGTGTAATTCTCACCCGGGTTATCTATTTGCAGTCCCGTAATTGCTCCTAACGCAATATCAGCGTTATCAATCGAGAAGGTCGGGATTGGTTCATTGGCCGATTCGATGGTCTCTAATGATGACTCCAATCGAAGGTCGATTGCATTAACTGCTAACGCTAATACAACTAACATCGAAGTGCCAACAATTAGACCACCAATACCGACCGATGCGCCCATTTCATTCTTCTCCTCTAAGTTGTTTTACCTGTCTCCAAGATGTAACTAATGCTGAAAATGTCAGCAATTCACGATGCGGTAAATGATCTTCCAATGCCGCCTCTGCCTCGCCTGGTGTAGCAAGTTGCACAATAGCCAGCACTGAGTTACCCTCGTCCTGATTAAGCATACCTGAGTTAATCGCTTTCTGAACGAAATTTACCGCTGCCATGCCAGACATATTGTCTAGTAAAAGTGCAGCAACGGTCGGTGCTCCGACCTTATTCGCCTCAGTTGTTGGCCCAGCCGAGGGAGCAACCAAAAACGGGTTTGCTGCCAAGGCCTGTGCTTCATACAACTCAACCAAGGGTGCTTCATCTTCTGCCATTAGACGATTTACTCCAGCGGCTGGGATTACCTCACCGCTTGCGGTGATTATGGTATCTCCAGCACTCATTTCGGCATCCATGTGGTCGTCGTGAACAATCGGATTACCGTCATCGTCGACCTTGTGCTCAACAGTTTGGATATGCATACTTTCTTCGATTCGCTTTTCAACTAATCCAAGAACGTCTTCTACCATATCTAAACGACTGCTAATCAAACGTTCTAAACCAGATGTGTCTACTTGGGCATTGACTTGCGCAGGTTGGGCAGGAGCCATGGTTTGAGTAACCGTTGGAACGCTGCCTATGCTGTTCAATTTTGCCCGCGTAGGACCTGGAGATATCGTCCATGCATCCTCTTCACT